>NZ_JBFAMX010000039.1:0-39291 GCF_040659615.1 Nonomuraea sp. NPDC049784 | reverse complement strand
CAAACTCACCGGTTGGGACGTCGTCCGGAAGGATTCCGACCGGTTCGGCGTCCAGAGTCCGGACGGCCAGGAGATCGAATTCCAGCGCGCACCGGCGGGGGATGGGTGTGGTTGCTGATCCGAGGTGTCCAGAAATTTGGGCATTTACGAGGTCCAGCTTATTTGTTAAGAAGGTTTATTAACGAATAGATCGGCCTTGGGAGGCCCCGTGGCGCGCTCTCGGCTCATCCTCATCTTGCTGTCGACCTGCGCATTGCTGGTGAACGCCGGAGGCGCGGCCCTGGCCGCATCCCAGAAGGCGCAGGCCATACCGGCAACGACCGCCCTGACGGGATACAAGATCCAGTCGTCGGCGAAGGTGTCGGACTCCGGCGCCACGATCTCCACGCCCGGCTACGCGGCCAATGGCTGGTATCCGGTCGGCCCCCGCTCCACCGTCCTGGCCGGGTTGCTGCAGAACAACGTCTATCCGGACCCGTTCTACTCCACGAACATGCAGTCGATCCCGACGGCGGACTTCGACGTGCCATGGTGGTACCGCTCCGACTTCGCTCTGGGCAACGAGTCCGGGTTACGGACGTTTCTCGACGTCAGCGGTGTGATCTCCAGCGCAGACGTGTGGGTGAACGGCACCCAGGTCGCCACCGCCGCCCAGGTGGCGGGGGCATACACCAGGCACGAGCGGGACGTCACCGCTCTGGTGCACCCGGGCGTCAACTCCGTGGCCTTCCGCGTCAACCCGAACAACCCTGACAACCACCTCACCGTCGGCTGGATCGACTGGGTGCAGCTGCCGCGCGACGACAACATGGGCATCTTCCGTGACGTCCTGATCAGGCGCAGCGCCGACGTGTCGCTCCGCGACGCGCATGTGATCACGAACCTGGCGGTGCCGGCGCTCGACCGTGCCGACCTCACGATCAAGGCCGACGTCCGCAACGGCACGGGCAGCGCGGTGACCGCCACGGTGAAGGGGACGATCGGCTCGCTCGAGTTCTCCCAGGACGTCGCGCTGGCCGCGAACCAGACCAAGCGGATCACGTTCAACCAGACGCTCGCCAACCCGCAGGTGTGGTGGCCGCACACGATGGGCGCCCAACCGCTCTACGACCTGAACCTCACGGCGACGGTCGGGGGAGTGGAGAGCGACACGCTGACCCAGCGCTTCGGCGTTCGCAAGGTGGAGTCGGGCAAGAACGCCGGCGGCCGCCGCTTCTACAAGATCAACGGCAGGCCGATCCTGATCAGAGGTGGTGGATGGTCTCCCGACATCTTCCTCCGCAAGAACCTGGGCTACCTGGAAGACAAGATCCGCTACGTGCGGGACCTCGGTCTCAACACGATCCGCGTCGAAGGCCACCTGGACACCGATGAGCTTTACGACCTTGCCGACAGGTACGGCATTCTGACCATGCCCGGCTGGGAATGCTGCGACAAATGGGAAGGCACGTTCAGCAGCTCCGACTATCCGATCGCCAAGGCGTCCATGCAGGCGGAAGCCACACGGTTACGCAACCATCCCAGCGTGATCTCGTTCCTGATCGGCTCGGACAACCCGCCATCGGCGCAGAAGGAGACCAACTACCTCGACGCCCTCACGGCCGCCGAGTGGCAGCTGCCGATCGTGCCCGTGGCCTCCGACAAGTCCAGCCCGCAGCTGGGCAACTCGGGCATGAAGATGCCCGGTCCGTACGACTGGGTGCCGCCGAGCTACTGGTACAACAAGCGCGAAGGCGGGGCGTTCGGTTTCAACTCCGAGACCAGCGCAGGTCCCGACATCCCGACGCTCGACTCGCTCAAGCGGATGATGACCTCCGCGCAGATCGACTCGCTCTGGCAGAACCCGAGCGGGACGCAGTACCACCGCTCGCCGTCGAGCACGTTCAACAACCTGACGATCTACCACAACGCCCTCAGAGGCAGGTACGGCGTGCCGTCCGGGCTGGCGGACTACGTGAAGAAGGCGCAGCTCGCCCAGTACGAGGCGGTCCGAGCGCAGTTCGAGGCCTATGGCCGTAACTTCACCGACTCGACCAACCCGTCCACGGGCGTCATCTACTGGATGCTCAACAGCGGCTGGTCGTCGCTCCACTGGCAGCTCTTCGACTACTACCTGGACCAGGGCGGCTCCTACTGGGGCGCCCGTGAGGCCAACAGACCGTTGCACGTGCAGTACTCGTACGACAATAAATCCGTCGTCGTGGTCAACTCCGGCATCTCGGCCGCCTCGGGCCTGACCGTCAAGACCGACGTGTTCAACACGGACGGATCCTCCAAGTACACCAACACGGCCCCCGTCAGCGTTCCCGCCGACGGGGGCAAGGCCACCGCGGTGACCATACCGGCCATCAGCGGTCTTTCCACGACATATCTGGTACGGCTGACGCTGCTCCGCAACGGCCAGGAAATCGACCGCAACGTCTACTGGTTGTCCACGTCGGACGACGTGATCGACTGGGCGAACAACGACTGGTACTACGTCCCAACCTCCCGCTACGCCAACCTGACCGGCCTCAACGGCCTGGCTCAGTCCCCGATCACCGCCACCGCCTCCGCGCCCTCCGCGGGCAACGTCACCGTGACGATCAAGAACACCGGCACCGGTGTGATCCCCGCCTTCATGCTGGACGCCGACGTGGTGGACGCCGCGGGCAAGCCGGTGCTGCCGATCCAGTGGTCGGACAACGCGATCAGCCTCTGGCCGGGTGAATCCAAGACGCTCACCGCCACCTACCGGGCCTCCGACCTGGCCGGTTCCCCGAGCGTGCGGGTGTCCGGGTGGAACACAGCGACACTCACCGTTCCGACCGGGCCGCCCGGCAGTGGCCCCGCCGTGTACCAGGCGGAGGACGCGACGATCTCGCAGGGCGTGGTGGAGTCCAACCACGCGGGCTTCACCGGCACAGGGTTCGTGAACTACGACAACGTGACGGGCAGCTACGTCGAGTGGACGGTGAACGCCGCCCCGGCCGGCCCGGTCACCCTGGAATTCCGCTTCGCCAACGGCACCACGACGAACCGGCCGATGACCATCGCGGTGAACGGCACCACCGTCACCCGCGACTTCAACGGCACCGGCGACTGGTCCACCTGGCAGACCGTCACCGTCGCCGCCGATCTCATACAGGGGGTGAACAAGATCCGGGCCACGGCCACCACGTCGAACGGAGGCCCCAACGTCGATCGGCTCTCGTTGAACTGACCGCGCGATTCGTCACGTATCTGTGGATACGGGCTTGCGGTGTCCGGCGCGCTGGCGATGTTCGGTCTTCCTGTCCTTCTCCTCTCGACCGTCATCCGCCTCGTGGGCAACAATCGGCGCAGACGCCACAAGTGCGCCACAGAGTCACCACAAGCGAGGAGCGGGGCTTTGGCCGATGCCACTTACAACGTCTTGGGCCCCGTGCGAGTTTGCCGGCCCGATGGCCGGCAGGTTCACCTGACAGGCATGCAGCGTGCCCTGCTCGCCAGCCTCCTACTCAACGTCAACACGCCGGTTTCCAGAGAACGGTTGGTGGAGGCGCTCTGGGAAGATCCTCCCGCCTCGGCCATCGCCAACCTGCAGACCTATGTCGCTCAGCTACGCAAGGCGCTGCCGCCCGGCACGCGGCTTCTCACCAAGGAGACGGGCTACCTCTTCGAGGCGCGCGTCGAAGAGGTGGATCTCCTGGAGTTCGAGGAGGCGATACGGCTGGCGCGGGACAGGGCCGAGCAAGGCGATGTCGACGCTGCCGCCTGCCAGTTCGAAAAAGCCCTGTCGATGTGGCGGGGAAAGCTCGCCGAAGGCACCAAGCTCGCCGGTTCCATGCTCGCCCGCATGACCGAAGTGGAAGAACGGCTGACAGCGGCGAGACTGGACTGGGCAGAAGCGAAGCTCGCTCTCGGCCGGCCCACGGAGGTGATCGAAGACCTCCGCCCTTTCGTCACCGAGCAGCCGCTGCACGAGCGCGCCTGGGGGCTGCTCATGCTCGCGCATTCACGGGCGGGGCAACGGGACAAAGCGCTTGAGGTCTTCCGGCACGTCCGCTCGGTGCTCATCGACGAGTTGGGCATCGAACCCAGCGAAGAGCTCCAGCAGCTCCACGCCGCCGTCCTGGCCGGCACCGCGCCAGTGCGCGGGCCGGCACCGTGGACGTCGCCTAGTCAACTCCCGTCGGACGTCAAGCACTTCAGCGGCAGGGAGACCGAACTGGCCACCCTGGACGGGCTTCTCCCGATCCCGGGCGACGAGCCGTCACCCACCGCCATGACATGCGTGATCAGCGGCACGGGCGGGGTCGGAAAGACCTCGCTCGCCGTGCACTGGGCCCACGGGGTGCGCGACCGCTTCCCCGACGGCCAGCTCTACGTGGACCTCCGCGGGTTCAGCCCGGCCGCGACACCCATGCCGGCGACGGATGCGGTACGGATCCTGCTGGGGTTTCTCCAGCCGCTCCACCACCGGATGCCCGCCACCTTCGATGAACAGATCGGGCTCTATCGGAGTCTGCTGGCCGGTCGGCGGGTGCTCATCCTCCTGGACAACGCCCGAGAGCCGGATCAGGTGCGTCCGCTGTTACCGCCGTCACCGGCCAGCCTCGCCCTGGTGACCAGCCGAAATGTACTCACCGGTCTGATCGCGGCAGAGGGCGCCCACTTGCTGCGGCTGGCACCGCTCTCCAACGCTCAGGCCGGCCGCCTACTGAAACGCCGCCTGGGACAGGACCGGCTGGCCGCCGAACGCGAGGCGGTGGACGACATCATTAAGGCGTGCGCCGGGCTGCCGCTCGCCCTGGGCATCGTCGCCGCACGAGCCACCATCAGCGCCGACCTTCCCCTCACCGCGCTGGCGGAAGAACTGCAGGCAGAGAACACCCGGTTGGACGCTCTGCAGACCGGCGAACTCGACACCGACCTGCGAGAGATCTTCGGCTCTTCCTGTCACGTGCTGTCCCCTGGGGCAGCCGAGGCCTTCGCCTATCTGGGCCTGGCGCCAGGACCGGACATAAGCCTGCAGGCCGCGGCCAACCTCATCGGACACCCGGTCGCTCACACCCGCACTCTGCTGCGTGCTCTGGAAACGGCCCATCTGCTGCATCAGCATGTCCAAGGCCGTTACAGGATGCACGATCTCGTCCGCCTGTACGCCATCGAACGCGCATCCGTCGACCTGAGCGTGGATGAGCGCGCCGCCGCAGTGCGCCGCCTGGTGGACTTCTTCCTGCATACGTCGTACGCGGCCGATCGTCTGCTCTCCCCTCAGCGCCGGAACGTCATCGAGGTGGATATGCCGGCTCCTGGTTGCCTTCCGCACGCGTTGGCGGACGCGGCGGCGGCCCAGGCCTGGTTCAGAGCCGAGCACCCCTGCCTGCTCGCTGCTCAGCGGCTGGCCGTCGAGCATGGACTGCACGTCGCCGCATGGCAACTGGCCTGGACGCTCGACACCTTCCATCTGGCCCACAACCTGCTCCCGAACTGCGTTTCGGTATGGCGCACGGCGTTGAGTGCCGTTGAACACCTGGACGATCCGGACGCCCACGCCCTGGTCCACCTGTTGCTCGGTCGCGCCTGCGGCCGAGCGGGGCACCACGCGGAGTCGCTGACCCATTTGGGCGAAGCTCTGGCCCTGTCTGAGCGATCCGGAAACATCGCCGGTCAGGCTACTGCTCGCCATACGCTCGCGCTGGCCTTGGCGGGCCGGAAGGAGTATGAGCCGACGCTGTTCCATCTGGAACACGCGCTGCGACTGTACAAGGACGTAGGCGACGCCTTGGGGGAAGCCAACGTCCTCAATTCCCTGGGCTGGTTCCACGCGATGCGTGCCGACTTCGCCCAGGCCCAGATGCATTGCGAGGAGGCGCTTGCCCTGCTCCGCCGCCATGACGACCGGCTCGGCGAGGCGGCGACTCTCGACAGTCTCGGCTATATCGCCCACAACACCGGTCATCACGCTCAAGCTCTCGGCTACTACCAACGCGCCCTGACGTTGCGCCGCGAGAGCGGCAATGCCAGCACAGAGGCCGGAACTCTCTCCCGCCTCGGCGACGCGTACCGCGTCCTCGGCTGTCGCGCCGAAGCCGTCCGAGTCTGGAGCGAGGCGCTCGCCATCTACCGGGACCAGCACGACACCGCGCAGATGAAGCAGGTACAGGACAGACTCGACGCCCTGCGAGAAGAGTCATTCCAAACGGCTGACCGAGCCTGAGAGGGAGTTCTACCGAGGCCCCGACCGCTGGGAAACTGCCGGGAAACATACCTGTGCTATTACCGTCCGTGAAGAACGTACGTGGATGGAGGCAAGCACGTGGACGACCCGCTCGGAAATTTCGCGAACATCGATGTCGAGGCGTTCCTGCGGGATTCCGAACGACGGGTGGCCGACTTCGCCGAGGCGCAGAAAGGGGTCGCGGCGGCGGTCGGCCGGGCCACGGCCGCTGACGGTCTCATCGCGGTCGAGTGCACCGCTCAGGACGGCGTGAGTCGGCTGGACATCGATCCGAGGGCGAAGCGGATGAGCGTCCACGAGATGTCCGCGGCTATCCTCGCAGCCATCCGCGACGCCGATGCCGACCTTCAGCGCCAGCTGTCCGCGATCATGACAGGTTCGCTCGGAGGACTGAGCCGCGCCATGGGCGACCCGGACACCGCCCGGGCGAAGGTGGCCGAGGCGCAACAGGCCTTCGACCGGATGATGGGCGACGCGATGGGCGAGTTGGACCGCATGCGTAAGAAGCTCGGCTACTGAGCCGTGCGTGGTCAGACCTCGGCGGTGCCGGTGCTGGGGCGCCCGGCTGCGAACTGCGGCTTGAGGCCGTCCGTGAGGCTGCGCTCGGTCATCCACACGGCCCCGTACTTCAGGGCCAGACCCAGCACGGTCCTGAGCACGAAGTTCCGCAGCTCGATGACCCTCTTCTCGGCATTCATCGCCTCCGAGAGCGCCTCCCACGCGTAGTACACCCGTCCCGGCCCCACGAGTACGGCCTTGGCCACGGTGGCCATCGACAGACTCGCGATGCCCACGTGGAGGTAGATGTACGCCGTCCAGAGGTTGGCCACCACTCTGAGCATCCACGAGAGGCTGTGGGCGGAGTCGGACGCGGCGTTCGACTCCATGGCGTAGCCGGTGACCTTCTGCCCGTAAAGCTCTCGCTCCAGCGCCTGCCAGCTCGCCGAGGACACGCTGTCGTGCTGCTCCTGCGTTGTCATGCCCGCGGCGTAGACGCCGTCTCCGAAGGCGCTCCAGCCATCCGCTGCCCTGTGCATCACCTGCGGGTCGGCCGGCACCGACAGCCCGTACCCGACCACCGTCCGCTCGAACACGGGAAAGATCAGCGCGGCGAACGCGTACGTGGCAAGAGTGGAGTACTGCATCAGCTTGAGGTCGCCGCCCTCATCGCCCGGCTGGAATGGGTCCGGAGTCCCGCCGGGGACGGGGATCTTAAAGCCGCCGGACATTTTCCACGTTCCTGTTCTCCACTGTCTGGATGTTGTCGGCCACCATGTGCAGCCGGTCCCGATCGTCGTGCAGGCCTTCGATCGTGCTGTAGACCGTGTTCTCCGCGTAGCCGACGATCTTGTCGTGCTCCTTGGTCAAGGGCCATCCGAGCACCCCCATGGCCCACGGCCCCATGCGCATGTTCTCGGGGAAGTCGCTGACCTGGTCCAGGTGCGACACCGGGGAGGTGCCTTCGACGTCGTCAACGAGAGCGTCGCCCAGTGCTCTGATCGCTGATAGACGGTGGATACGTGCTGCTTCGTCTTGGCTCAAGACTGCTCCAAGTACGTGATCCATAACTTGACTGGACATACTAGCCGTGCCGGGTGAGCGTGGCGGTGCGGATGCCGCGGCGGAGGAGAGCGGGGAGGCACAAGATCGTGCCGAGCGCGCCGATCCACACCGTCGCCTCGAGCCCGCCGAGCGCGGTGGCGGCGGAGGCGAGCAGGGACCCCAGCGCGACCGCGCCCCACAGCAGGAACCGCTGCACAGCGGCTACCCGGCCGAGGAGCTCGGGCGGAGTCTGCGTCTGGCGCAGGGTCAGTGAGGTGGGGTTGAACGCGCCCTCGCCCACGCAGTGCACGATGCTGCCTATGACCAGGCCGGCGGCTCCCAGGCTGCCGTGCGCTCCGAGTACCGGCATGGCCACGATGCCCAGCACCGACACGGTGGCGGCGAGCATGAGCGCGCGCGGACTGCCGAGACGCCTGATGAGGACGGCCGAGGCCAGGTTGCCGATCGGGTAGCCGGCCGCGGCGGCGCCCACCACGATCCCGATCCACTGCGGGGACAGCCCCAGGACGTTGCGGCAGTACAGGACCAGGCTGGTCTCGACCATGGACAGGAACAGGAGATAAACGGTGCCGCAGGCAAGGACCGGCTCCAGAATCGGGTGTCCGAGCGCGAATCTGAGCCCGGTCGCGACGTCTCGCCGTACCCAGCCCCGCTCTCGCACGGTGACGGCGGGCGGCGCCTCCCGGTGCCGGATCATGACAAGCGTCACGAACGAGGCGGCGAAGCTGAGCGTGTTGGCGAGGAGTGCGCCGGCCACGCCGAGCACCCCGATGACCGGCCCCGCGGCCATCGGCCCGACCGCCTTGGCGGTGGACTCCGACAGCGCCAGGCGGGTGTTGCCGGTGTGCAGCCGGCCCGGGTCGGGGAAGAGCCCGGGCAGATATGAGGTGTACGCGACCTGGAAGAACACCACCGCGCAACCGCTCAGCAGGACCAGGGCGAACAGCAGGGGAAAGTTGAGAACGCCGGTGACCGCCGAGACCCAGATCGCGCCGAACGCGATCATCTGCACGCCGTCACAGACCAGCATGACGGTACGGCGCGGCAGCCGGTCCACGATGGCGCCCGCCGGCAGGCCGAGCGGCAGGAAGGGCAGGAACAGGGCGAACGGCAGCAGCGCCGCCTGGGCCGGAGTCGCACCCAGCACCGTCACCGCGAGCAGGGGCAGCGCCAGCGTCATGAACTGGTCCCCGAACAACGACAACGACTGCCCGGCCCACAGCAGCCCGAAGTCGCGGCGTGCCGTCGGCTGCCCAAGCTCCACCGACTTCGGCGGGGAGGTCATGCCTTCTGCCAGAAGTCACGCAGCAGCGAGTGGACGGTTTCCGTCTCCTCGACATGGCCGAACGAGCCGCTGCGCTCCAACATGTGGAAACGGGCCTGGGGTGCGAAGCGCTGGAAGTCACGCTGCAGCGCCGGATGCAACGCCCGGTCGTAGCGGCCGGCCAGCACCATCAGGGGAACGCCGATCTCCTTGAGCCGGGGCCGGAAGTCCGGGATCCTGGCCACCTCACCCCCGATCACGAAGTCGACGTCGTCGCCACAGAAGATCGGGTACAGCTCCTGGTTCCTGGCACCGGGCTCGTCGGCCAGCAGGGCGGCGCCGGCGGGATGGTAGAACCGGACCAGAGCCGCCGCCTTGGCGAACTCCTGCCTGAGCGGCCCGTCGGTGGAGCGCAGTCCGTCCAGCCGCAGCGCCTGGATCCGCTCCCACACCTCGGGGAACTGAGTGGCCAGCTCACGGTTGATGTTGGCGTGGTTGAGCTGCCACATCTCGGGGCTGTGCAGGGTGTTGGCCAGGGTGACGGTACGCGCCATGGCGGGATGGTCCAGGGCGATCGCCTGCGCGATCAGGCCGCCGTACGAAAAGCCGTACAGGTGTACGGGGCCCAGCTGTTCGAGCAGCGCGGCCACGTCGGCGACGTCATCGGCGAAGGTGATCTCGGCGAGGTCCTGGGGACGGCCGGAGCGGCCGCGGCCGTACAGGTCCATGTAGATCACCCTGTGATCCGCTGCCAGGGCGTCGAAGTGCGGGTGGAAGATCACATGTGAGCCCGCGGGGCCCAGCCCCGCGAGCAGCAGGACGGCGTCGCCCTCTCCGTGCTGCTCCACCCAGATGCGACGGCCGCGGAGCTCGTACGCCTGGCCGGGGGGATGTTCAATCATGGCGTTCATCTTCGCCAAGCTTGAGGCGGATGAACGGCGGATATCGGACCTTGCACTGGGCCCGGTAAAGATAATCCGCAACGAAACTAGAATGGGTGCATGACCGCCATGGCGCCATCACGCGCGGAGCCCGACCTGTCGTTCCTGCTCGACCACACCAGCCACGTCCTGCGTACCCAGATGGCGGCGGAGCTCGCCGAGATCGGGCTGACCGCCCGCATGCACTGCGTGCTGGTCCACGCAATCGAGGAGGAGCGCACCCAGATCCAGCTCGCGGAGATCGGCGACATGGACAAGACCACGATGGTGGTCACGGTGGACGCCCTGGAGAAGGCCGGGCTTGCCGAGCGCCGCCCGTCCAGCACCGACCGGCGGGCCAGGATCATCGCGGTCACCGAGAAGGGCCGGGAAGTCGCCGAGCGCAGCCAGCAGATCGTGGACGGCGTTCACCGCAAGGCTCTCGACGCGCTGCCGAAGGACGAGCGCGAGGTGCTGCTCCGTGCCATGAACCGGCTGGTCGAAGGGCACCTCGCCACCCCGGCGGAGGCGCCGCGCCCGGCACGGCGAGCACGACAGTAGGTCCGCAAGGGATCGTCTACAACAAAACTATCTGCTACGGTTTCTCTTGTTGCGTCTGAACAGGAGAGACCATGTCGTATTCCAAACTCCGTGCCCTCATCGTGCTTTCCGCCGCGATGTTGATGACGATCCTCGACGGCAGCATCGTGACCGTGGCCATGCCCTCGATGCAGCGCGACCTGGGCTTCACTCCCGCCGGGCTGAGCTGGACCGTCAATGCGTACCTGATCGCGTTCGGCGGATTGTTGCTGCTGGCCGGACGGCTCGGCGACCTCATCGGCCGGAAGAAGATGTTCCTGGCCGGCAACGCGGTCTTCACCGCCGCCTCCCTGCTGGCCGGGGCGGCCACCGGCCCCGGCCTGCTGATCACCGCGCGTTTCCTGCAGGGGGTGGGCAGCGCGATGGCCTCGGCGGTGGTGCTGGGCATCCTGGTGACGCTGTTCACCGAGCCTGCTGAGCGGGCCAGGGCCATCGGTGTCTTCAGCTTCACCGGCGCGGCCGGGGCCTCGATCGGCCAGGTGCTGGGCGGGGTGCTCACCGATGCGCTCAGCTGGCACTGGATCTTCTTCATCAACGTGCCGATCGGGCTGGCCACCGTCGCGCTGGCGATCAAGGCTCTCCCGGCTGACAAGGGAGTGGGCCTGGCCGCGGGTGCCGACGTCCTCGGCGCCGTGCTGGTGACCGCGGGGCTGATGCTGGGGATCTACACCGTCGTCAAGGTCGAGGAGTACGGCTGGCTGGCCGCCCACACGCTGGGCCTCGGCGCCGTGTCGCTCGTCCTGCTGGCCGCGTTCCTCGTCCGCCAGGCGACCGCGCGTACTCCACTCATGCCGCTGCGCATCTTCCGCTCGCGCAACGTCTCGGGCGCCAACCTGGTGCAGATGCTGGCGCTGTCGGGCATGTTCGCCTTCCAGATCATCGTCGCCCTCTACATGCAGAAGGTCCTCGGCTACGGCGCCCTCGCCACGGGGCTGGCGATGCTTCCCGCGGCGGTGGCCATCGGCGGGGTGTCGCTGTTCGTCTCCGCCCGGCTCAACAACCGCTTCGGGGCGCGCGCCGTCCTGGTGGCCGGCCTGGTGCTGCTGATGGGGGCGATGGGCTGGCTCACCCGGGTGCCGGTGCAGGCTTCGTACGCGGTCGACCTGCTCCCCGTGATGCTGCTCATCGCGGGCGGCGGGTTGGTGCTTCCCGCGCTGACCACGCTGGGCATGTCCGGCGCCAAGGCCGACGACGCGGGGCTGGCGTCCGGGCTGTTCAACACCACTCAGCAGATCGGCATGGCGCTCGGCGTCGCCGTACTGTCCACGCTCGCCGCCTCGCGCACCGGCGTCCTGCTCGCCTCCGGGGCCACCGAGGCGGCGGCGCTTACGGGCGGGTACCGGCTGGCCTTCACCGTCTCCGCCGGGCTCCTCACGGCCGCCCTTCTCATCAGCCTCGCCGTACTGCGCCGTCCCGCCCCCGCTCCCGCTCCGGAGCCCGAGCAGGTCGCAGTCTGATGGGAGAGCACATGAACGAGAACCAGTCAGGGCCCGCCCCCCGGTCGCTGACCGAGGAGGAGCTGGTGAAGCTCCTCGGCGAGCAGCAGTTCGGCGTGCTCGCGACGGTGAAGCGCAGCGGCCACCCCGCCATGTCCACCGTCCTCTACCGGTGGGACCCCGCTGAACGGGTCATCCGGATCTCCACGACGGCCGACCGGCTCAAGGCCCGGCAGGTGCGCAACGATCCGCACGTCGCGCTTCACGTGAGCGGGCCGGACGTTTGGTCCTTCGCGGTGGCCGAGGGCGAGGCCGAGGTGTCGGGCAGCGCTGAGGAACTGCTGGCCTTCGCGGGCGATCAGGCTGATCCGGCCGCCTATCTGGAGCGGCAGGCGGGGGAGGGGCGTGTGGTGATCAGGATCAAGGTCTCCCGCCTGTATGGGACGGCCCTGGACATTCCGTGACCTATTTGGGGGTGGATAGGAGGATGGGCTTGAGCTGGCGGACGAACTCGATGGCGTCCGCCCGCGGGTCTCGGCCGGGGGCGCCTGGGACGATCCAAATGGACAGCATCATGCGGGCGTCATCCGTCCAGGCGAAGGCGTATGTGCTCGGCCCGTTCTTGCCCTCGGTCCGAGCGGTGAACCCGGGACCGAGCCCGGCCGGCAGATCCGTCCCCTTGTCGATTCTCTTGGTACTCTCCAGCTCCTCGACCGTGAAGGGCGACGGGTTGTGCAGCTCGATCGATAGTTGGGCGCCCAACTTCTGACTCTGCGTCTGCGTAATGACGCAACGCTCGAAGGACTCGCCCGGCTGGCTGCCGGAGGCGCTGTAGTCCTGCAGCCCGGTGGCGCGGATGATGGCCTCCCTGGAGATCAGGCCACATTCCTGCGGCTGCGTCGTCACGTTGCCCAGTGGACGCGTGTCAGGGGGCGGAGAGGAGGAACAGGCCGATACGGCAATCATGGCTATCACCAGCAGGGCATGGGAGAAGAATGCTCTCATCCGCCTGGCCCTCCGGAATTCGTTGCCTGATGGAAGCCCTCTTCGACGGCTCTGGTGGGATCGCGCAAGACTCGTCCCGTGTCCGCGAGGTGGAGCCATTCGTTGTAGGCGTCGCGCTGCGACTGGTCCATCTCGCTCCACGGCACGATCTTGTTGCCGTCCAGGAAGTCGCCTTCCGAGCCGCGCGGATAGTTGATGGACGAGTATGGGTGCGTCTCGGCGGGGACGTCCCCGTCGCCGAAGAGCCCGTGCCGCATCATCACATCCGCCGTGATGTCGGTGAACATGTCGATGCTCTGGCCGAGTGTGGTGCCTGCCTGGCTGCGTGCCGCCGCGCCGTCACTGACGGTGAACTGTCCGTATACCTGAGATTTGCCCTTGCCGAAGAGAAGTCCGGCGATCTTGCCCTGGGGACCGGGAATCAAATCGGCCACGCTGGTGATCGCATCCTTGAAGGCGCCGAACATCTTGTCATGTGCGTCCGCCTTGGTGATGTTGGCGATGTTTCCCGCATCGGTGATCATGTAGAGGGTCCTGCTGAGGCCGGTCACAGCCGTGCTGAACTCCGCTCCGCCGGCCCCTGCCATCTGATCTTCCAGGATCTTCTGGCGGTGGTCGTCGATCTCGCTGGCAGTCGCCTCTGGGTGCGCCTTGTGCCACTTCTCGAAGTCGGCGCGGTTCTGCTCGGCGAGCTCGGCGGCGCGTTCGTTCAGGACGTCGATGCTGTACTGTCCGTGGGCCATCACCACGGTCTTCAACGCCGCGGAATCCTCGAAGGCCCACCTCATCACACCGGTGATCCCCTCGCGGTCCAGCTCGGCGCCATAGGGCTGCAGGCCCAGAAGTTGACGGTCCGGATCGGGAACGAGCCTGACACCGGCGTCATGGCGCGACCGGTCCATCGACGTGCGATGCAGGTCGCTCATGTACGAGGCGAGGATGTTGGCCACGTTCTGACGGGTGTCGCGCAGGTTGGACTGGACGGCGGGGTTGCTCCAGAAACGCATCGCCCAGGAGGCGATCAGCGCCGACTTGTAGCCGCGTGATTCCCCCGGTGGCAGGTCGTGGTCGCGGAACGTGGTCGTGGCCGCCTCGAGTGCCCGGCCGAGGTCGCTGTCCGTGGCTTCGTACCAGACGCGCTCGCGCATCAGGTAGTCGAGTGGTTTGCGCTGGGGGTCGGTGAAGAAGTCCTGGGCGACTCTGGGGTTGTTGGCCAGGGCGCCCGCGACGGCGGCCATCGGGTCCTTCTGTGCCGCCGGGAGGTCGTTGGCCGGCTGGGTGGCGGGCATGATGTTGCGCCAGTACAGCGAGCTCTGCGGTTGCTGGCGTTCGTAGTCGTAGATCTTGTTGGCCAGGTCGCGCAGGAAGGCGTCGTCGAACTTGCCGTGCCGCAGGAGCTTGTTGAGGGCGAATGCCGTCTCGGGGGTGTCGAGGTGCTCCAGCAGCTGGTCGCCGTAGCCTTTCGGCAGCTTCATGTCGCCCGCGCCGCGTGAGGCGGTGCCGAGGATGGTGCTGAGGGCGGTGGCGAGCTTGTCCTGCTGGGCCAGCGCGTCGGGGTCCGCGCCCGCCGAGGTGGTGTGGTGGCGGTAGAGCGACGTGAGCAGCTGCTTGAGCTCCTGGGGCGGCATCTGGGTGGCGAAGGCCACGGCGAAATATGGGTCGTCCTGGTGCTGCTGCAGCTCGGCGAGGGTCTTGTCGTCGATCGTGCCGCCGTGCTTCATCCCGGTACGCAGGGCGTCGGCCAGGCGCTTGGCCGTGGCGGCGCCTTCCGCGGGCGTGGCGGACAGCCATTTGGACTCGTCGGCCCACAAGTTATGTGACGTGTCGAGGGCGACCTTCTGCGCGGCGAGCATCAGATCGAGCCGCCGCTGCAGGTCGGGGACCTTCGTGCCGATCCGGTGGCCGATGTCGCGTGCGGTGCCCGGGCCGTACAGGGACAGCTTGAGCGTGCTCAGCGCCTTGTCGACCTGGGCGCCCACCTCGGGAACGGTCTGGCTGAGACGCTTCATCGTGGAGATGAGCTGGGTCATCAGCGTCGGCTCGATGCCGATCAGCGATGGTTTGGGCCCCATCAGCCCGCCTCGTCCGGGTGGAGCGTGTCCAGCATGCCCAAGGCGCGGCTGAACAGGCCTCTGTACGCCTGCTCCCAGCCGTGCACCTCGCGCAGCAGCTCGTCAGCGGCAGGGCCCTTGATCGCGCCGGCGTCTATGACCTGGATCAGAACGCGTATGTCGCCACCGTGCTGATCACGCAATCGCTCGATCTGCCGGCGGGCGGCGTCGATCTGCTCCTGCGTCGCCATCCTCGATCCCCTGGATCTGCTGACGGACAGTTGGCAATTCGAAGCGTAACGACACCTTGGGCGGAGCGTGAGGCGGTGCCGGGTAAAACACCGAACGGATATGGATGTGGTCCTGTCCGGGAGCATCCCCGGGGCCGCGGAAAAGCACTGGGAAACTGTCGGTGGCCGGTGGTAGAAAGCAGGTTCGATACTGCCAGCTCGCGCTCGGGGGAGGCCTGCTCGTGACCACCAGCAGTTCGGAGTTCTCCGTCTCCGGGCCGCGCTACAACCGGGGCGGCCCGGTGCGCTGGCTCGGGTCCCATCTGCGCCGCCACCCCCTGCACCTGCTCGGGTTCCTCGGCGGATCGCTGGTCATGGTGGTGCTCAACGCCATGGTGCCGCAGTTCACCGGTGACGCCTTCGACGCCGTCCTGGGCAAACGGGGCGAGCCGCTGGACGCGCTCGGGCTGATCGCGCTGGCGTTGCTGGCGATCGTGGCGGCCAGGGGGCTGTTCGATCTCGTCGCCCGGCTGTCGAGCGAGGTGCTGGCCAAGCGGCTGGAGCGGGACGCGCGTGACGAGCTTTACGTGAGCCTGCTCGGCAAGAGCCAGACCTTCCACAACCGGCAGCGGGTCGGCGATCTGATGGCCAGGGCCGCCAACGACATCCGGCAGCTCTCCATCATGATCACGCCCGGGGCCGACCTGATCGTGGACTCGGGGCTCACCGGGTTGGTGCCTCTCTTCTTCATCGGGGCGATCGACCTGCGGCTGCTGCTGGCGCCCGGGGTGTTCGCGGTGGTGTTCGCGTTCGCGCTCTGGCGCTACATGAAGCAGCTCAACCCCGTGGCGACGCGCATGCGGGAGCAGTTCGGCGACCTCAACGCGGGGCTCAACCAGGCCGTGCGGGGCATCGAGGTGATCAAGGTGACCGCGCAGGAGGGGCAGGAGCGGCGGCGCTTCCGGGCCAACGCGCGGCGCTATCGTGACTCGTTCGTCAAGAACGGGCTGGTGCAGGCCCGCTACCTGCCGACCCTGCTGTTCTCCTTCGCCATGGCGGGGGCGTTGTGGCACGCCCTCTATCTCCAGAGCACCGGGGCGATCACCATCGGGGAGCTGGTGGCGTTCATGGGGCTCATGGGCATGCTCGGGTTCCCGACGCAGATGTCGATCTTCACGTTCTCGCTGATGCAGATCGGCATCGTCTCCGCGCGGAGGATCCTCGGCATCATGACCTCGGAGAGCGAGATCGAGCAGCGGGCGGACGGGCACGCCGCACCGATCAGCGGGGAGATCGTCTTCGAGGACGTGACGTTCGGCTACGAGGACGACGGGGATCCGGTGCTGCGCGGGGTGACGTTCACCGTGCGGCCGGGGGAGACGGTGGCGATCGTCGGCGAGACCGGGTCGGGCAAGAGCACGGTGACCAAGCTGGTGCCGCGGATCTACGACGTCACGTCCGGGCGGATTCTCGTCGACGGCGTGGACGTGCGCGACTGGGACCTGGACTCGCTGCGGTCGCAGATCTCCACCATCGAGCAGGACATCGTGCTGTTCTCCCGGTCCGTGACCGAGAACATCGCCTTCAGCCTGGGGCAGCGGGCCGATCACGAGGCCGTGGTGAGGGCGGCGGAGGACGCTCAGGCCGCCGAGTTCATCGCCGAGCTGGACGACGGCTACGACACCGTCATCGGGGAGCGTGGGGTCACCCTCTCCGGAGGGCAGCGCCAGCGGCTGGCCATCGCGCGGGCCCTGCTGACCGATCCGGCGATCCTCGTGCTCGACGACTCGACCAGCGCCATCGACTCCGCGACGGAAGACAAGATCCAGCAGGCGATCGGGCGCATCCTCGAGGGGCGTACGACTTTGCTGATCACCCATCGCCTGTCGCAGATCCGGTGGGCGGACAAGGTGCTGCTGCTACGGCGGGGCGAGGTCGTCGACTTCGGCACGCACGACGAGCTGATCACACGTAGCCGCCTCTACCGCCGGATCTTCGCGCACTACGACGAGGTGGAGATGGACGGAGAGGGCGCCGAGGGCGGGGTCCTGGCCGTGGAGCAGGGAGGGGTGCGCTGATGGGCTTCATCATGGACGGCCTCGACGCCGAGGACTACGACCGCGCTTACAGCGACCGCGACCTGCTGCGCCGGATCATCTCGTACTTCCGGCCGAAGCTGGGGGCGATGGTGCTGGTCGCCACCATGATCGTGCTGATGTCGGCGAGCCAGGCGGCCATCCCCACGCTGGGGAGCCTGGCGGTCGACGCGCTCGCCGATGGGACGATCGGCCAGGTGGGCTGGCTGCTCACGGCGGGCATCCTGGTCACCGGCGGGCTGTCGTGGGTGTTCAACTACATCCGGCAGAAGAACAGCGCGCGGGTCACCGGGGATGTGGTGCTGCGGCTGCGTGAGGACGCGTTCGACGCGGTGCTGGAGCGTGACCTGTCGTTCTACGACGAGACGCCGTCCGGCAAGATCGTCAGCCGGGTGACGTCCGACACCGACGACTTCGCCACCGTGTCCACGTTGACGATGGACCTGATCAGCCAGACCCTGATGGTGGTCTTCGTGACGGTCCTGCTGTTCGTGCGCAGTGTCGAGCTGGCCCTGCTGACGCTGCTGGTGGTGCCGATCGTGGTGGGTTTCGCGCTGCTCTTCCGGCGCCTGGCCAGGGTCAGCACCCGTAGGGCGCAGCGCTCGCTGAGCCGGGTCAACGCCAACCTGCAGGAGACCATGGGCGGCATCGCGATCGCGAAGAACTTCCGCCAGGAGCGGCAGGTCTACGACGAGTTCCGGCCCATCAACCAGCAGAGCTACCAGGTGACGCTCAGGCAGGGATTCGTCTTCTCCACCATCTTCCCCGTGCTGTTCCTCGTGGCCGGGCTCGCGACGGTGGGCCTCGTCCAGCTGGGCGGCTCGGCGGTGCTCGACGGTGGTCTGTCCGCCGGCGACTGGTACCTGTTCCTGCAAGGAGTGTCGCTCTTCTGGTTCCCGCTGACGTCCATCGCCGCGTTCTGGTCCCAGTTCCAGCAGGGCCTGTCCGCGTCCGAGCGGGTCTTCGCGCTGATCGACGCCCCGCCGCGCGTGGTGCAGACCGCGGCCGAGCCTCCGGGGCGGCTGGCGGGCCGCATCGAGTTCCAGGGCGTCACCTTCGGGTACGACCCCGAGCACCCGGTGTTGCGCGACTTCGACCTGCTCATCAAGGCCGGGGAGACCGTGGCGCTCGTGGGCCACACCGGCGCGGGCAAGTCGACGCTCAGCAAGCTGATCACCCGGTTCTACGAGTTCCAGGAAGGCCGGCTGCTGATCGACGGGCGCGACATCCGCACCTTGGAGCTGGGGGACTACCGCCGGCAGATCGGTGCGGTGCCGCAGGCGCCGTTCTTGTTCAGCGGCACGGTCGCCGACAACATCCGCTACCCGAGACCGGACGCGAGCGACGAGGAGGTGCGCGCGGCCGCGGCGGCGGTCGGCGGTGGCGACTGGATCGACGCGCTGCCCAACGGCCTGCAGACGGATGTGGGCGAGCACGGGCGTGCTCTGTCCATGGGGCAGCGGCAGCTCGTCGCGCTGGCCCGGCTGCTGATCCAGGATCCGGCGATCGTGGTGCTGGACGAGGCCACGGCCAGCGTCGACCCGCTGACCGAGGCGCAGATCCAGGAGGGGCTGGATCTGGTGCTGGCCGGGCGGACGTCCATTGTCATCGCGCACCGGCTGTCCACCATCGAGCACGTCGACCGCATCATCGTGCTGGACCACGGGCGGATCGTGGAGGAGGGCGACCACGCGACCCTGCTGGCTCGCGGGGGTCGCTACTGCGAGGTCTACAACACCTACTTCCGCCACCAGTCGCCCAACTACCGGGCCGGCACCGGCTTCGTCTCCGTCGCCGGCGGCGAAGCCTGCTGACCACCGGTCCCGGCTCGGGCGGCCTACCTACGGGTAGGCCCGCGATGCCTGCCCCGCGGGGCAGGCACTCGATTTACAACGATGTAACAACCGCTCCGCTGCTGTTTACAACGTTAGATACAACGATGTAGAACGAGGCATCACCACAAGGGCAGCAGGAGTGTGATGCAGATGTCCCTGGATAACCTCACCCGGCGGCGCGCGCTCGGTCTCGGTCTCGGCGCTCTGGTCCTCACCGGATGCGGCGGGGGCGGAGGGCCGCGGCAGGCGGGGCAGCAGCAGACGGGCGCGCAGGCGACGGCCGCCCCCACGACCTACACGGGCCCCGCCGTCTCCCTGGCGTTCTGGAACGGCTTCACGGGCGGGGACGGCCCGTTCATGAAGCGGCTGGTCGATCAGTTCAACGGCGAGCACCCGAACATCAAAGTCACCATGAACGTCTACCAGTGGTCGGACTACTACGCGAAGGTTCCGGCCGCCGTCTCCGCAGGTCAGGGCCCGGACATCGGCATCATGCACGTCGACAGCGTGGCCACCAACGCCGCCCGGCAGGTGGTCCTGCCGCTCGACGACGTGGCGAAGGCGCTCAACCTGACCGAGGCCGACTTCTCGCCGCCGGTCTGGCAGGCCGGCGTGTACAAGGGCGCGCGTTACTCCATCCCGCTGGACGTGCACCCGCTCGGCATGTTCTACAACAAGACGGTCATGGAGAAGGCCGGGCTCGATCCGGACAATCCGCCCAAGAACGGTGAGGAGTACCTGGCCGCCCTCGAGAAGCTCAAGAAGGCCGGCATCCAGGGGCACTGGGCGACGCCGTTCCCGTTCACCGGGAGCATGCAGTTCGGCACCCTGCTGCACCAGAACGGCGGCCGGCTGTTCGCCGACGACGCGAGCGTGTCGCGCTTCGCCGAGGAGCCCGGCGTGCAGGCGCTGACCTGGCTCGTCGACCTGGTCAACAAGGGCTACAGCCCCAAGAACGTGGGCCAGGACGCCGACTTCATCGCCCTGCAGAACGGCAAGGCCGCCTTCAACTGGAACGGCATCTGGTCCATCAACACGCTGCGCGAGGTCAAGGGCCTGGAGTGGGGCGTGGCGCCGCTGCCGCAGATCGGCACGCAGCCCTCCGCCTGGGCGGGCTCGCACCAGTTCGTCGTCTTCAAGCAGCGCAAGCCCGACCAGAACAAGCTCTCCGCGGCCAAGGTGTTCATCAACTGGATCAGCGGCCACTCGATCGAGTGGGCCAAGGCGGGTCAGGTCCCGGCGCGCAAGTCCATCCGCGAGAGCGCCGAGTTCAAGGCGCTGAAGGAGCAGGCGGCGATCGGCTCCCAGATCGACTACCTGTACTTCCTGCCGTCCGTGGCGGGGATCGGGGATGCCTCGGCGGTCGTCGACCAGGCGGTCAACGCGGCGATCCTGCTGAAGAAGAGCCCGAAGGACGCGCTCACCGAGGCGGCCGCCAAGGCGGACAAGATTCTCGAGCAGAACCGGAAGAAGTACGGCGCCTGATGGTCACGCTCACCGTCACAACAGCCCGGAAGGCCAGATCCGAAGCGCTCACCTGGTCCGGGCGGGCCACGCCTTACCTCTTCATGGCGCCGTACCTCGTGCTCTTCGGCGTCTTCGTGCTGGCGCCGGCCGTCTTCGGGATCTGGGTGAGCCTCCACGACTGGGACTACCTGCTCGAAGGCAAGCCGTTCGTCGGCCTGGAGAACTACTCCGCCCTCTTCGACTCCTCGTCGGCCGTCTATGACGACTTCTGGACGTCGATGCGGGCCACCGGGATCTTCACGTTGTTCAGCGTGCCGTTCCTGGTGGTGCTGCCGCTCGGGATCGCGCTGCTGCTCAACCGGCCGTTCCGGGGGCGGACGTTCTTCCGGGGGCTGTTCTTCGCCCCGTACGTGCTGGGGGTGGCGGTCGTCTGCCTGATGTGGCGGCTGTTGCTTGACCCGAACCTCGGCCTCATCGACTGGCTGCTCGGCACCGACATCGCGTGGACGACCGCACTGCCGTGGGGGTGGGTCGCCCTCGTGGGCGTCACCGTGTGGTGGACGCTGGGGTTCAACGGGGTGATCTATCTGGCGGGGATGCAGGACATCCCTCGCGAGCTGTACGACGCCGCCAAAGTGGACGGGGCCGGGCGGTGGGCCGAGTTCCGGCACGTGACGTTGCCCGGGCTGCGGCCCGTGGCGTTGTTCGTGGTGACCACGACGATCCTGGCCTCGGCCAACATGTTCGGGCAGTCGTACCTGCTGACCCAGGGCGCGCCGGGCGGGGAGACCAGGACCGCGATCTACTACATCCTCGACGTGGGGCTCAGCCAGTACAAGATGGGCAGCGCCTCCGCGATGAGCTACGTCCTCACGCTCGCCCTGATCGTCGTCAGCGTGCTCAACTTCCGGCTCTTCAGGGGGCGGTCGTGAGACGTTACACGGTCCTCGTCGCGCTGGCCGTGGTCTTCGTGGCGCCGCTGCTGTGGGCGCTCGGCACCTCGTTCAAGAGCAAGACCGAGGCCACGCGGGTGCCGCCCACGCTGTGGCCCGCCGAGCCGGCCACCGACGCCTACGGCAGGCTCTTCGAGGGCACCACGCAGACGCCGGTGCTGCGCTGGTTCCTCAACAGCCTGATCGCCGCCACCGGGCACATGCTGCTCGTCCTGCTCGTCTCGTCGCTGGCCGCGTACGCGCTGGCCAGGCTGGAGTTCCCGGGCAAGAGGCTGATGTTCGGCGTCATCGTGGGGACGCTGCTGGTGCCCGGGTTCGTCTTCCTCATCCCGCAGTTCCTGATCATCGACCAGTTGGGCTGGTTGGACAGCCTGACCGCGCTGATCGTGCCGGGGGCTGCGGGCGCGTTCGGGGTGTTCTTCCTGCGGCAGTTCTTCCTCGGGCTGCCGCGCGAGCTGGACGAGGCGGCGCTCATGGAAGGGGCCAACCACTGGCACATCTTCCTGCGGGTCACGCTGCCGCTGTCGAAGCCCGCGCTGGCCACGCTGGCGGTGCTCAGCTTCATGAGCAACTGGAACGACTTCATCTGGCCGGTCTTCGTGATCTTCAGTCCCGACTACTTCACCCTGCCGCCTGGGCTGTCCATCCTGCAGGGCGCGTACACGATCGACTATCCCGTGATCATGGCGGGTGCCGTGCTGGCGAGCGTTCCGGTGCTGATCCTGTTCGCGCTGACCCAGCGGTACGTCATCGAAGGCATCTCTCGTAGTGGCTTGAAAGGCTGATATATGCGTATCGCAGCGGTTGTTTCGCTGGTCATGTCGTTACTCACCGGACAGTCGTACGACAATCCCGTGTCAGCGGGGTTCGCCGACAGCTTCGCCGATCCCTCCGTGATCCGCGGCCTCGACGGCTACTGGTACTCCTACGGCACCTCCGACCCGCTACGCGAGGGCGAGGGCAAGCACCACCGGCTGCCGATCGCCCGCTCCACCGACCTGGTCTCATGGACGTACGTGGGCGACGCGTTCGGCGAGGACAACCTGCCCCCGTACGCCGCCCCCGGCAGCCTGCTCTGGGCGCCCGACGTCCGCTACCTCGACGGCCGGTACGTCATGTACTTCACGGTCACCAACACCACCAGCACCCCGCACGAGTGGGACTTCTCGATCGGGGCGGCCACCGCCCCGACCCCGACCGGCCCGTGGACCCATCTCTCGGCCCCGGTGGTCGCGCCCCGGCCGTCCGGGGACTCGTACTGGAACACGATCGATCCGGCGCAGTTCACGGACGTGGACGGCCGGAAATACCTCTACTTCGGCGGATTTTTCGGAGGATTGTGGGTCACGGAGCTGACCCCGGACGGCCTCCACACCGTGGGTCAGCCGACGCAGGTGGCCATCGACAACAAGTTCGAGGGCTCGTACGTGGTGCGCCGCGACGGCTACTACTACTTGCTGGCCTCGTCCGCGAACTGCTGCGCCGGCCCCACCACCGGCTACTCGGTCCTGGCCGGCCGCGCCACCAGCCCGCGCGGCCCGTTCGTCGACCGCGAGGGCCAGCCGCTGCTCGCGTCCCGCGCCGGCGGCACCCCCGTCCTCGACCAGAACGGCAACCGCTGGATCGGCACCGGCCACCACGCCCAGCTCACCGACCTTTCCGGTCAGGACTGGATGTTGTACCACGCGATTGACCGGAACGACCCGTTCCTGGGCGAGCCGTACGGGATCAACGAACGGCCGATGCTGCTCGACCGGCTGGACTGGATCGACGGCTGGCCGGCGGTGCGGGCGGGTGCCGGGCCCTCGGAGCGGTCCGACGAGACGCCGGTGACGCGTGGGTTCGTGAGCCTGACTGATGATCTGTCGGGATGGCGTGGTGCGGGCTGGACCGTACAGGACGGATATGTACGGCACACCGACAAGGGCGCGCTGACGGCGCGGCAGGCGGTCGGCGGGGATGTCCGCGCTGAGACGGACCTCCGCCTGGCCGGGCAGTCGGCCGGGCTGCGGATCGGCGGCGCGACCGTGACGGTGTCCGGCAGCGGCTTGACCGTCACGGCAGGGAACGCGCACCGTACGGTCGCCCTGCCCGGCGGGGCCGCGACGTGGCGCAACCTGGCCGTCACGGTCAAGGGGCGGTCGATCACGGCCGAGGTCTCGTCGAGCCGGCTCGGCGATCCCCAGGCCATGGTCCGCCTCGACTCGCCGGTTCCGCTGTCTGGCACGTTCGCGCTGGTAGCCGAGGGTGTGGCCGACTTCGACAACGTCAGCGTGGCCAGGCTGGCCAAGCCCGTCACCCGTCCGGCGCCGGTGCCCCGTACCGGCGGCCTTGCCGACGCCGACGAGTTCGACGGCGCGGACTCTTCCTGGCAGTGGGTCCGCCAGGATCCGAACGCCCGCGTGGAAGGCGGCGTGCTGCGCTGGCCGGTCCAGAGCGCCGACCTGGTGGGCACCGCCAACACCGCGAGCGTCCTGCTCCGGGACGCGCCGGAGGGCGACTACATCGCGGAGACCAAGGTGACTCTCGACCTCGGCGAGGACACCGTACGCAACTACCAGCAGGCGGGCCTGATCGCCTACGTCTCCGACGACGACTTCGCCCGCCTCAGCCAGGTGGCCATCTGGAACACCCGCCAGGTCGAGTACGGTCGCGAGCTCCCGTTCGCCGGCCGCCTCTCCTACGGCGGCAACATCGTCGGCCCGCCGGCCAGGACGACCTGGCTCAGGCTGGCCCACCACGTCGACCCGGTGAGCGGGGAGCACGAGTTCCGCGCCGGTTCGAGCCGCGACGGCAAGACGTGGACGTGGGGCGGCGTGTGGACGTTCCCTAAGGACACCGCGCCGCGCATCGGCCTCGTCGCCCACGGCGGTGCGCAGCCGCCGGTCAACGCCGAGTTCGACTACCTGCGTATTTACCAGAGCAGGTGATTCGCCCCCGGAGCCCGGTCGGTCACCGGGCTCCGGGCCGTCGCGGACCGTTGGGCTGGAGCCTGGTGTCAGACCCGGTCGAGGGGGCGATGAGGCTCAGCCGGGAGCTCTACCTTGATCGAGTCGCCGGGGCGCACGATGCCACCGGCTCTGACGATGCTCATGACCCCGGCCCTGCGCACCAAGTTCCCAGCCCCGTCGCGGCCGACGACCTGCTTGAGCAGACCGTCCTGGAAGTTGTCGATCTGTACGCAAGGATTGCGCAGACCAGTCAGCTCCACAACGGCTTCGTCGCCGATGCGCAGCAGCGTACCGACCGGCAGGCCGAGTAGATCGATACCCCTGGTGGTGATGTTCTCGCCGAGCTCACCGGGCTTGACAGTGAAACCCGCCTCGCCGACCTGGGTGAAGAGCTCCTCGTGGATGAGGTGGACCTGACGCAGGTTCGGCTGGGTGGGGTCCTGAGCGACCCGAGAGCGGTGCTTGACCGTCACACCCGCATGGACGTCCCCCTCTACCCCGAGACCGGCGAGCAGGGTGATGCTCTCCCGGTTCGGCTTGGTGAAGGAATACTCGCCGTTGCTGCTGACCGCCGTGACTGTCCCGCTCATCAGGCTTGACCCCTTATGTATGTTCTGACCCACTCAGGACCTTAATTCAGCCATCAGCGTGCGCCGCTCTGAGGGTCGAGACGAGCACGAAGCAGGATGTCGGGGTGCGCACTCGAAGGAACCGGCTCTGGGCTACATTCGAGCCGTGATTCGGATCGAGCGCCTTGACCACCTGGTTCTTACCGTCGCGGACATCGAAAGGACCATCTCGTTCTACAGCGGGGTCCTGGGCATGGAGCCGGTGACGTTCGGTGCAGGCCGCCGGGCGCTGGCGTTCGGCGTTCACAAGATCAACCTGCATGAGGCGGGGAGGGAGTTCGACCCCAAGGCTGCCAGGCCGGTGCCGGGGTCCGCCGATCTCTGCCTGATCAGCGCTGTCCCAATCGAGGAAGTCGTACGGCATCTGGAGACGTGCGGGGTTCCCATCGAGGAGGGCCCGGTCCGCAGGACTGGCGCTCAAGGTCCCATAACGTCGGTCTACTTCCGCGACCCTGATGGAAACCTGATCGAAGTTTCCACCTACTAGCGATCCCTCGTCCTGGCCCGGTAGGAACGTAGGTCCTCGCCCTTCTCGAAGAGGCCGGCGAGGACCGGTATGCAGGGCTCGACGACCTCCCGGTCGGTGATCTTGCGGGCGCCGGTGTGCCGTCCGGTCACCAGTCGCCCTCGAGCATGGCCAGGTAGCTCGGCAGACCGCCCTCGTCGAAGTGCTGGGCGCGTTCGAGTTTCCAGAGCACCCCACTCGCGGCCTCGAACTCCCTGGCGAAGTCGGCCCCGTACTCGGCCGAGTCCACCGCCTTGGCGGGCGCGGACCGTAAGCGGCTCAGGACATCACTCATCAGGCCTCCTGAGAATCAGGGCTCGTGACCATCGATGATGCATCATGTAGCGTCGCGAGAAACGCGGGACCTACCGAGGAGCGGTAGATGGTTGAGGAGCAGCGACTCGACGCGACAGAACAGCAGACGAGAAGACAACTGGTCCGGGCGGTGATCGCCTCCGCCGTGGGGACCTCGATCGAATGGTACGACTTCTTCCTCTACGGCTTCGCCGCCAGCACGATCTTCGCGGAATTGTTCTTCCCGAAGAGTGACCCCACGACGGGTCTCCTGCTGTCTCTGGGCACCTACTTCGGCGGGTTCGCCGCCCGCCCGATCGGGGCGGCGATCTTCGGGCACTACGGCGATCGGATCGGTCGCAAGGCCACCCTCATCATCACGCTCCTGAGCATGGGTATCGCCACCGCGCTGGTCGGGGTGCTGCCGACGTACGAGCAGATCGGGATCTGGGGCGGCATCCTGCTGACCGTGCTCCGGCTGCTCCAGGGCATCAGCGTCGGCGGCGAGTGGGGCGGGTCCGTGCTCCTGGCCACCGAGTGGGGCAAGTCGCGTGGTGGGCGGCGCGGGTTCCTGGGCAGCTGGCCGCAGTTCGGGGTGCCGGTCGGGCTCGTGCTCGGCTACCTGGCACTCGAGGTGTTCCAGCCGCTCGACCCCACCTGGGGATGGCGCATTCCGTTCCTGCTCAGCATCGTGATGGCCGGCGTCGGCCTCTACATCAGGCTCGGCATCCTGGAGACGCCGGTCTTCGCCAAGCTCCTGAAGGAGAACAGGGTCGAGCGCGTCCCGGTGCGTGAGGTCATCGTCAGGAACTGGCGGGAGATCGTGCTGAGCGCGCTGCTCAGGACCGGGCAGCAGGCGCCGTTCTACATCTTCACCGTCTTCATCCTCACGTACGCCACCAAGACCCTGGGGTTCAAGGCGGGCGACATCTATCCGTACGTCATCGCCGCCGGAATCGTGTCACTGTTCACCGTGCCCTTCTGGGGATACATCTCCGACCTCGTGGGGCGGCGCAGGCTGTACATCATCGGCGCCGCGGTCATGGTGGTCTGGTCGTTCATTTACTGGCCGCTGCTCGACACCCGCGTCCCCTCGCTGGTCTTCCTGGCCATCGTGCTGACGGCGCCCATCCACGACATCCAGTACGGCCCGCAGGCCACGTTCATCGCCGAGAGCTTCACCGGGCGGCTGCGCTACAGCGGGGCCTCGCTCGGGTACCAGCTGGCCTCGGTGACGGCGGGCGGGCCCGCGCCGTTGATCGCGGTGTGGTTATATGCGACGTACCAGAGCTCGTTCGCCATCGCCATATATATGGCGATATGTGCGTTGATCAGCGTAGTTGCGGCGGCCGCGCTGAAGGACCGGTCGCAGCAGGACTACGCGGTCGAGTACGACGACGTGCAGCCCAAGACCACCTAGGCAGGAACGTGTGACACCGCTGCTGCGACAGGTCCAGCCAGGTCGGCGGGGCCGACCCCCGGATCAACGAGGTCGTCACCGCACTCATCACCCACCTGCACGCCTTCGTCGAGGAGGTCAGGCCCACCGAGGAGGAATGGATGGCGGGCCTCGGCTTCCTGATCGAGACCGGGAGGATGTGCACGCCGGAGCGCGACGAGTTCGTCCTGCTGTCGGACATGCTCGGCCTGACCAGCGCGGTCGACGACGTCAACCACGAGGGCCCCGAGGGCATGACCCCGTCCTCCGTCCAGGGCCCCTTCCACTCCCCGGCGCCCGCGCGCGAGCTCGGCGACTGGATCAGCCACGGCCCGGAGCGCGACCGCGCGGTCCCGGCCGTGGTGCACGGCCGGGTCACGGACTGCGACGGCGCCCCGCTGGCCGGGGCGAAGGTGGAGCTGTGGCAGGCCAGCGACGCCGGCCTGTACGACTCCCAGGACGAGGCCCAGGAGCCGGGCAACCTGCGTGGCCTGTTCACCGCCGATGCCGGCGGCCGCTACTGGTTCCGTACGATCCGGCCGAGCAGCTACCCGGTCCCCACCGACGGCACCGCCGGCAGGCTGCTGCACGCCATCGGACGCCATCCCATGCGCCCCGCCCACCTGCACTACCGGGTCACCGCGCCGGGCCACCGGCCGCTGACCACGCACGTGTTCCTGGCCGGCGACCCCTACCTGGGCTCCGACGCGGCGTTCGCGGTCAAGGAGGAGCTCATCCGGGAGGCGCGACCGCGGACCGGGGGCTGGGGGATGGACGGGCCGTACGAGGAGATCGAGTTCGATGTCAGGCTCGTACCGCTCCGTCCTCCCCTTGGAGTGCCCCCTTCCGTGCGTCAGCCGTAAGCGCGTACCTCCAGCAGCCCGACCGAGCCCTGGCCGCTCTGCAGCACGACCCGGAGCCGGGTCGTGCTGACAGCGGTGAACGTGACCGCGTTGTACGTGTCGGCCACGATCCCGTACCCGCTCGCCCCCGGCACGTCGGCGTAGGCGCAGCCGTTCCAGTACTGCAGCTTCCACGACGCGGGCACGCGCACCTCGCCGCCGTCGTCGAAGAAGTAGACCTCGGCCGACTTGATGGTCTGAGCCGCGGACCACGTCAGCCCGGCCCACTGGGTCCCGGTCTCCGGCCAGGTGCCCCAGCGCGGGCTGGGCACCTGGCCGTCGTTGATGGCCGCGACGCTCTCCCAGGGCGAGGTGTACGAGGCCGAGGGCGTCGCCGTCGTGGCCAGGTTGACGGGTGTGGGAGTGCCGCCCCCGCCGGTGCCGAAGGCCAGGTCGTCGTCGGTGAAGATCGCGGCATGTCACATATTCGAAGCGGCATAGAGTGTTCGGGCTAGCAACAAGGGCTGTCAAGATGCGGTGAAAATTTCAGTTCCGAAGGCCGCGGCGGCCGCATGGGTCTGGGCGAGCCGCTCCTGCTCGGCCGTCCAGCCGGCGAACTCCTGGGCCAGCGTGGTCGCCGCTGTGGTGCGCGTGTCGGTGCTGACGGTGACGGGCAGCCCGGCCGCCAGGAGCCGGGTGGCGGGGTGTTCGGCCAGGCTGGGTACGGCGCCGGTCAGCACGTTGCTGGTCGGGCACATCTCCAGGGCGATCCGGTCGCGCCGCAGCCGGTCGAGCAGCGCCCCGTCGCCCGCGCACCGTACGCCGTGGCCGATCCGGCGCGCGCCGAGCACGTCGATCGCCTCCCACATGCTCTCCGGGCCGGCCGCCTCGCCGGCGTGCACCGTACACGGGAGCCCCGCCGAGTGGGCGAGGTCGAAGGCGGCCCGGTGCGGTGCGGCGCCGTGCAGTCGCTCGTCGCCGGCCAGGTCGAGTCCGGCCACCTTGTCGCGGTGCCGCAGCGCCGTCTCTGCGACGGCGAGGCTCTCCTGCGGCGTCTGGTGCCGCAGGCAGCACAGCAGCAGCCCGGTACGCACTCCGGTGGCCGCCCGCCCCGCCGCCAGGCCCTCGGCGACGGCCTCGACCGCCTCGCCCTGGGACATGCCGTGGCGGCCGTGCAGTTGCGGGGCGAAGCGCACCTCGCCGTAGACCACGCCGTCGGCATGCCAGTCCTCGACCAGCTCGCAGGCGGCCCTGCTCAACGCGTCGGGCGTCTGCAGCACCAGGAGAGGCACGTCGATGTAGGTGAGGAAGCCGGCCAGGCTGCCGCAGCCGGCGGGCGCCGTGACCAGCCGCTCGACGGGGCCGTCCAGGGTGATGCCCTGGCGGCGGGCCAGGTCGGCGACGGTGCCGGGGCGTACGGATCCGTCGAGGTGGCAGTGCAGCTCGTAGCGCGGGATCATCGATCTCCTTCCAGGGCACAGGTGTCGAACAGCAACTGCTTGAAGCCGCGCTCGTTGACCCGCCGGACCAGCGTCAGGTTCGGGGCGGGAGCGGAGCGGCGGCGGTCGATGATCAGCTGCCCGCGGGTCTCGTCCCCGAGGGCGACGTCCACGTGGGCCTGCTCCTGCTCGAGGACCAGCTCCGGCCGGAGCGCCACGGCCATCGCGACGGGGTCGGGGAGGTCGTACCCGGACAGGCCGGTGACGTCCCGGGCCCACTCGGCGACCGTGCGGTTGACGCGGTGGGCGAAGGTGGCCATGGGGGTGCCGAGCTGCTCCAGCCAGAGCTGATCGGCGGGTGTCATGACCGCGTCCTTACGCGAGACGTCCCAGCCGATCCAGGTCACCTGGTCCGGCGTGGCGGACTCCAGCACCACCCGGGCGGCCTCGGGATCGGCCCACACGTTGAACTCGGCGGTGGCCGAGATGTTGCCGTGCATGTCAGCGGCGCCGGCCATGCAGTACACGTGCCGGTACCGGCCGATCAGGTCGCGGTCGCGGAGTAGGGCGACGGCGAGGTTGGTGAGCGGGCCGAGGGTGACCAGCGTCAGCTCGCCGGGGTGGCGGCGCGGGTAGTCCAGGAGGACGTCGACCGCGTGTTCGGGCTGGGCGGCGCGCTCGGGCTCCGGCAGGCCGATGTCTCCCATCCCGTCGTCGCCGTGCACCTGCTGGGCGGTCGACAACGTGCGACTCATCGGGCACTCGCAGCCGGGATGGACGGGGATGTCGGCGCGCCCGGCCATCTGCAGGGAGATGAGCGCGTTACGGGTCCCGGTCGCCAGCGGCACGTTGCCCGCCACCGTGGTCACGGCGCGGACGTCGCCCAGACCGCTGGCGGCGGCCAGCAGCAGCGCCACCGCGTCGTCCGAGCCGGTGTCGGTGTCGACGATCAAGGGCAGCACGGCACGCCTCTCTCTTTCTAATCGTTTAGAGCGCCTATCTAATCGATTAGATGCGAGAATGTAAACCGCTATGACGAAACGCCCGAGCACTCTGGCCGACGTGGCCCGCAGAGCGGGGACCTCGACGGCGGTGGTCAGCTATGTGATCAACAACGGCCCCCGTCCCGTGGCCGCCGCGACCCGCGAGCGCGTCCTGGCCGCGGCGGCCGAGCTCGGTTACCGCCCCAACCGCATCGCCCGCGCGCTGCGCTCGCGCACCACGGGAGTGGTGGGCCTGGTGCTGGCCGACGCGTCCAACCCGTACTTCGGCGCCCTGGCCAGACACGTCGAGCAGGCGCTCGAGCGGCGCGACCGGCTCACGCTGGTGGGCAACGCCGGGTTCTCCGCGGAGCGCCAGCGGCATCTCGTCGAACGTTTCCTGGCCGCCCAGGTCGACGGGCTGGTGATCGTTTCAGCGGACACCGCTGGTGACGCGGCGGCGTTGGCCGAGGCGGCCGGCGTACCTGCCGTGTATGTCCACAACGGTCCCCCGCACGGGCACGCGCCGGTGGTGGCGGCCGACAATCAGGCGGCCGTGCGGGAGGCGGTCGCGCACCTGCGCAGGCACGGGCACGGGAGCATCGCCTTTCTGGCGGGCCCGCACGATGAGGGGCCCGTGGGCGTGCGGCGGGAGGCGTGGGACGCGGCCATCGCCGGAGACCCCGGGCCCGTGCTCCTGCGCTGCGACTACTCGCGTGCCGCGGCGGACGCCCTGACCCGCCGCCTCGTCTCGGAGGGCGCCATGCCGCGCGCCTTGATCACGGCCACCGACGAGCAGGCCATCGGCATCCTGTCCGGCGCCTGGGCCCGCGGCCTTGCCGTCCCTGACCGGCTCGCCCTGATCAGCCTCGACGGGACCCCGGAGAGTGCCTACACCGCTCCCGCGCTGACGGTCACCGAGCAGCCGCTCCAGGCCATGGCCGAGCAGGCCGTGGACCTGCTCCTCTCTCCCGCCGCGCTCGCCCAGCCACCGACCCGGACTGGGGAGGCGGCTCTGATCCGGCGGCGCAGTTGCGGGTGCGGGGGATGACCCCCTGAGCTGCAGGGATGCGTTGGGGGATCTTGGCGTTACCCGTGCCTGATGTTGGGGAGGATTCGCGGCGGGATCGATCTGAGCAGCGGGGGAACGAAGGTCATGTGTCACGGGGCCGCGATGACCGTTCATGCCCTGGACGGCGGCGGCGCCGACCTGTGGGCCGCGCGGATGCAGATGGCGCTGTCGCTGGGCTGGCACATCGTGCTCGCCTGCTTCGGCGTCGGGATGCCGGCCATCACGCTGATCGCCGAGTGGCGGGGCCACCGTAGCGCCGATTCGCACTACCGGCTGCTGGCCCGCCGCTGGGCCAAGGCGATGGGCGTGCTGTTCGCGGTCGGCGCGGTGTCGGGCACGATCCTGTCGTTCGAGATGGGCCTGCTGTGGCCGGGCATGATGGGCGTGTACGGCGAGGTCATCGGCCTGCCGTTCTCCCTGGAGGGCATCGCGTTCTTCATCGAGGCCATCTTCGTGGGCATCTACCTGTACGCCTGGGACCGGCTGCCGCCCAGGACGCACATGCTGGCCGGGATCCCGATCGTGCTGGCGGGGGTGGCCAGCGCGTTCTTCGTCGTCAGCGCCAACGCCTGGATGCAGCAGCCGACCGGCTTCCAGGTGGGGGACGGCCGCATCGTGGCGGTCGACCCGTGGGGCGCGATGTTCAACCCGTCCACGCCGCCGATGACCACGCACATGATCCTGGCCGCGTTCATGGTCACCGGGTTCGGCATCGCGAGCGTCTACGCCGTCGCCATGCTGCGCGGCCGCCGTGACCGCTACCACCGGCTCGGCCTGCTGCTGCCGCTGACCGTGGCGGCGATCATCACCCCGGTGCAGATCGGCGTGGGGGACTGGGCCGCCCACTCCGTGGCCGACCACCAGGCGGTCAAGCTCGCCGCCATGGAAGGCGTGTTCAGGACCGGGCGCGGGGTCCCGCTCCATCTCGGCGGCATCGCGATCGACGACGAGATGCGATACGCGCTGGAGATCCCGTACGGGCTTTCCCTGCTGGCGCACTGGGATCCGAATGCCGAGATCCACGGGCTGGAGGAGGTGCCGTCCGCCGACCGCCCGCCGGTCAACGTGGTGCACTGGGCGTTCCAGATCATGGTCGCGCTGGGCTTCGCCCTGCTGGCCCTGGCCGCCTGGCTGGCGTTGGAGTGGAGACGGCGACGTGACCTGCCCCGATCGCCCTGGTTCCTGCGTGCGGCGGCGGTGTCGGGCGTGGCCGCGGTGCTGGCGCTGGAGGCCGGCTGGGTCGTCACCGAGGTGGGCCGCCAGCCGTGGATCGTCTTCAGGGTGCTGCGCACGTCGCAGGCGGTCAACCCGGCGCCCGGCCTGGTGTACGGGTTCGTGCTGGTGACGGTGGTCTACCTGCTGCTGACCGTGGCCACCGTTTACGTGCTGCGCCGCCTGGCCCGCGACGTCCCGGTGCCGGTCGCGCCTCAGGAACGCGACGTCAGCGGTTACAAGGTCGTGTGAGCATGCCGCTGCCAGAGATCATGCTCGCGGTCCTGTGGCTCGGCCTGACCGCGTACGTGCTGTTCGGCGGCGCGGACTTCGGCGGCGGCATCTGGGACCTGCTCGCCGGCGGCGCCAAGGCGGGGCAGCGGCAGCGGGCGCTGATCGAGCACTCGATCGGCCCCGTGTGGGAGGCCAACCACGTGTGGCTGATCTTCGTGATCGTGCTGACGTGGACCGGCATCCCGTCGGTGTTCGCCGCCGTCGCCTCGACCCTCTACATCCCGCTCACGCTCGCCGCGCTGGGCATCATCGGCCGCGGCGCGGCCTTCGCCTTCCGCAAGGTCTCCACGGAGCTGTGGCAGCGCCGGCTGTTCGGCGCCACGTTCGCCTTCTCCTCCGTCGCCACCCCGTTCTTCCTCGGCACGGTCGCCGGCGCGATCGCCTCGGGCCGGGTGCCGCCCGGCATAGCCAAGGGCGACCTGGTGGGCAGCTGGCTGAACCCCACCTCCGTGACCGCCGGAGCGCTGGCCGTCGGCACCGCGGCCTACCTCGCCTGCGTCTACCTGACCCGGGACGCCCAGCGCGAAGGGGACGCCGATCTCGTGGAGGCCTTCCGGCGGCGGGCGCTGGGCTGTGGCGTGGTCGTCGGGGTGCTGTCGGCCGCGGGCCAGCTCGTCCTGTGGGCCGACGCGCCCCGCCTGTTCACCGAGCTCACTTCGGGGCGGGCGCTGCCGCTCCTCCTGCTGTCCGTGATCGCGGGGCTGGCCTCACTGGCGCTGATGTGGCGGCGGGCGTACGTGGCCGTGCGGATCACCGCCGCGCTGGCCGTGACGGGGCTGCTGTGGGGCTGGGGGGTCGGACAGTATCCGGCGCCGCTCCCCGGCGTCCCTCTGGACGAGGCGGCCGCCACCGACTCCGTCCTGGCGGCCAGCCTCGGAGCGCTGGCCGTGGGCGCGCTCCTGCTGCTGCCGTCGCTGTGGTGGTTGTACGCCACCTTCCAGCGAGACCGCGGGACCTCGTCGTAGGGGCCATGGGGTCGCTAGGGGATGAGCCACTCCGCGATGTCCGCGACGACGGCCGGGTCCACGTGCTGGGCCGGCTCGTAATCCGCCGGGCCGGAGGGGCCCTCGCCGGGAAAGAACAGGTGGTCGTCGGCGTCGTAGACGCGGAACGTGACGTCCGACCGGTGCGCGAGCCCCGCCTTCCATCGCGCGAGGTCGTCCTCGACGGTCACCTGGTAGTCACGGGCGCCCTGGAGCAGGAGCATCGGCTTGTCGAGCGCGGCCGCGGTCGCGACGGGGTCGTAGCCACGCATGTCCAGCCAGTACGACCCGGAGAAGCCGAACAGCAGCTCCGTGGCGGGCGTGTCGGGTGACAGGTCAGGGCCGGCGACCATGGCGGCCTGCCGTTCGATGGTCTCGACGGCCGCCTGCGCAGCGGGGTTGAGCGCGGCGAGGTAGCGGACGGTGCGGACGGCGGCCTCGTGCATCGGCTGGGCGTCACCGGCCAGGATCACCAGACCGGCCACGGACGGCTCGGCGGCCGCGATCCGCGGGGCCGCCTTGCCGCCCATGCTGTGGCCGAGGACGAAGATCCGCGCCGGGTCCACATCCGGCCGGCGCTGGAGCAGGTGGACGGCGGCCACCGTGTGCGGGACGTACTCGTCGGCCATCGTGAAGTCATCCGCCAGGGCGTGGACGTGGGTCACCTTGTCGTACCGCAGGACCGCCACCCCCATGCCGGCCAGCCCCCAGGCCAGGTCCTTGAGCGGCTTGTTCGGCCCGCTGGTGGCGTCCCTGTCGAACGGACCCCCGCCGCTGAGCAGCACCACGCCGGGCCACGGGCCGCCCCCGCGCGGCAGGCTCAACGTCCCCGGCACGGCCAGCGGGCCGGAGCCGACGGTGACCTCTTGCTCGTCGAACGTCTCCGGACGGGCGTAAGGCGGGGGGGCCCACTCCGCGACGCTCGCGGGCGCGAGCCGCAGGCCGTTCAGCAGGCCGGCGTCGTCAACCGACATGACGACCGTGAGCCCTCCGCGCTCGCATGTCACCGGAACGCTCACCCGGACCAGTCCCTCCTGGATCGGCTCGCTCACCGGCTCTCCCACAGCGGAAACAGGCCCTTTCACGCCCGTCTCGGCGGCCCAGGCGGCCCGGAGCGTCTCAGCGGACACCAGCGCCCGCAGCGGCGCCGCGAACAGGCCCTCGATTTCCGTGAAGCGCCCGTCGCGCGCCATGCCGACCACTGCCGTGGCGGTCGCCACCGGATCCGTTGCCATCCCCGCTACCCTTCTCGATTTTTGAGAAAGGTAGCACATCATGAGATCGTAGGGGAATGGACCCGTTGGAGCTCCTGGGACAGCCCGTACGGCTGCGCATCGTGCACGCGCTGCGCGGCGGCCGGACGCTGACCACCTCCCAGCTGTGCGCTCGCATCCCCGACGTCTCGAAGGCCACCGTCTACCGGCACATCGAGCTGCTGGCCGCCGGAGGGATCCTGGAGGTGGCCGAGGAGAGGCGGGTGCGCGGCGCCGTGGAGCGCCTCTACCGGCTGCGCCAGGACCGGGCCACGATCGACGCCGGCACCGCCGAGTCGCTGACGCCCGAGGATCACCGGCGCGGGTTCGCCGTGGCGATGGCCGCCCTGCTCGCCGAGTTCAACGCCTATCTGGACAAGGAGCACGCCGACCCGGCGGCGGACCTCGTCGGATACCGCCAGCACGCCGTCTGGCTCAGCCGGGAGGAGCTGCTCGAGCTGATCACCCAGATGCGTCGCGCGATCCTGCCCGTGCTGGACAATTCCCCCGCGCCAGGGCGGACGCAATACCTGATCAGCCCTATCCAGTTCCCGATCGAGCAGCCGTCCGCCGATCCCGATTGAGCGCCTAGCCTGGTGCTGTTTCAGCCGCTTTCGCGCTATGAAGTGATATGTGGAATCTGTCCGCTACTGGCGTTACCACGGGCTCGGCGGCCTGGACCTGATGCATGCGCGGTTCGTCCGGCACCGGTTCGCCCGGCACAGCCACGAGACGTATGCGATCGGGACGGTGGAGGCCGGTCAGGAGGAGATCCGGTTCGCCGACGGCGTGCAGTACACAGGCGCGGACGAGGTCGTGCTGATCGAGCCGGGCGTCGTCCACACGGGCGGGCCCCACACGGCCGACGGATGGGCGTACCGGGTGCTGTACCCGAGCGTCGAGCAGGTGCGGGAGGTCGCCGACGAGATCGGCGTGCCGGGCGGGACCCCGTCATTCGAGCGGCGGGTGGTCGCCGACGCGCGGATGGCCCGGCGGGTGGCGGCCGCCCATCGCGTGGCGGAGTCCGGCGCGTCGCTGGCCGCCGACTCCCAGCTCTACACGCTGCTGGCCCTCATGCTCCGCGCGTACGGCACGCGCCGTCCGCAGCGCCAGGCCCGCAGGACCGGCAGGAGGAGCGTGGCCCAGGTGCGGGACCTGCTGCACGCGACGATGCCGGACCCGCCAGGCCTGACCGAGCTGGCGGCCGTGGGAGGGGTCACGCCGTACGCCCTGGTGCGCTCCTTCCGGCGCGCGTACGGCATGCCGCCGCACGCGTACGTGACCCAGCTGCGCGTCGCGAAGGCTCGCGAGCTGCTGCGGCAGGGAATACCGCCGGCGCAGGCGGCCGTCACGGTGGGGTTCTGCGATCAGTCGCACCTCTCGCGGCACTTCCGCCGCCTGGTCGGCGTGCCGCCGCGGGCCTACCAGCGTGGGGTGCAATAACGTCCAATCCTTCACGTACGCCGTGCGTCTACGGTGCCCGCGTGACGACCGACGAACGTGCTCTTCCCCTCGAACTCGACCCCTCCGCCATCGCGCGCCTGGGCCGGCACGCGGTGGACTTCCTGGCCGACTGGGTCCGCGAGCTGGACTCGGCGCCCGCGAGCGACTACGAGCAGGCCGAACGGCTGACCACCACGCTGCGGCGGCCGCCCGGCGACGGTCCTGGCGACTTCGCCGCGCTCCTGGAGCTCTTTCGCCAGGCCGCCGGGCAAGGCGTGGACACGGCCGGTCCGGGCTATCTCGCCTACTTCCCGGCGGGCGGGCTGGTCACCGCGGCGCTGGCCGAACTGCTGGCCCAGACCGTCAACCGCTTCACCGGCGTGGCCCAGGTGGCACCCGCGCTGGTCGCCATGGAACACGGGGTGCTGACCTGGTTCTGCGACCGGTTCGGGCTGCCCGCGGGCGCGGGCGGGCTGGTCACGACGGGCGCGTCGGTGGCGACGCTCTCGGCGCTGCTCGCCGCGCGCCACGCCCGGGGAGACGGCACCTTGTACGTGACCGAGCACACGCACTACTGCGTCGCCAAGGCGGCCCGCATCGCCGGCCTGCCCGCCGAGCGGATCCGTACCCTGCCCGCCACCGCCGACCTGCGCATGGACGTTTCGGCGGCGGCCACGATGATCGCTGCCGACCGCGCCGCGGGGCTGCGCCCGTTCCTGCTGGTCGGCACCGCGGGAACCACCAGCTCCGGCACCGTCGACCCGCTTCCCGAGCTGGGCGAGCTGGCTCGCGGGGAAGGGCTGTGGTTCCACGTGGACGCCGCCTACGGTGGGGGATTCCAGCTCACCGAGCGCGGCCGGGCCCGGCTCGCCGGCATCGAGGCGGCCGACTCGATCGCGCTGGATCCGCACAAGAGCCTGTTCCTCCCGTACGGCACGGGCCTGCTGCTGGTGCGCGACCCGGCCGTACTGCATGCCGCCCACGCCGCCGATGGCCGGTACCTGCAAGACCTCAGCCCGATGGACGACCTGCCCGACTTCGGGCACCTCGGGGTGGAGCTGACCCGGGAGTTCCGCGGGCTGCGGCTGTGGCTGCCCCTGCACCTGCACGGCGTACGGGCCTTCGAACAGGAACTGGACGAGAAGCTCGACCTCGCCGCCTACCTCCACCGCCACCTCGCTCAGGACCCGCGCTTCGAGGTGCCGTGGCAGCCGGACCTGACGGTGCTGCTCTTCCGGCTACGCGGGACGGACGAGGACAACAGGCGGCTGCTGGCCGAGATCAATTCCAGCCGGCGCGTCTACCTGAGCAGCACCACCATCGACGGCAGGTTCTTCCTGCGAATGTGCGTGCTCAGCTTCCGCACCCATGCCGACCGCGTCGAGGAGGCCCTGGACATCATCCGCTCGGCGTGCTGACCGGAACCTTCATGTCCTCCTTATGCGTTGATCCGGAACACGGGGAGGTTCGGATGGACGTTGTCCTGGCTCTCGTGTCGGCGCTGCTGGGGGCGGTCACCGTCGGCACGGTTCTCACGGCGGAGTTATCGCGGGCTAGGGCTCGCCTGAGGGTCGGCGGGCTGAGGGACGTCGAGCTCGGCTACTACGACCTCGCCTATCTGGCCGGCGGCCCCGCGCGGGTGGCGGACACCGCGCTGGGGCTGCTTTCCAGGGAGGGCGAGATCCGGGTCACGAGAGGGGGCAAGCTGCACCGCGTTCGCGGCGCCGTCTCCGCGGGATACCCGGTGGAGCAGCGGGTGCTCGCGATCATGGCCGGGCGGTCAGTCGGTCAGCCGGCCGTGCGCGTCAAGCGGGAGGTGGCGGGGAGCGCGGAGGTCGCCGAGATCAGGGACAGGCTCGTCGGCCTGGGCCTGCTCGTCGATCCCCAGGCCGTGGCCGGGTACCGCGTCTGCCAGGACCTGCTGAGATGGACCCCCGGGATCGCGGTCGGCGGGATGGTGGTCAACGTGATCGTCATGATCATCATGGGCTCGCCGGAGTTGTCGGTGGCGAGCCTGCTGGGGTTCGGCGCGAGCTGGTTGGTCGCCAAGAAGATCAGACCCCTGTACGCCAGGAGCCGGCGGGTCACGCTCGGCCGGGCGGGGCGCCATCACGTGGAGAAGGCGCGGCGGGAGCACCCGCACGGGGTCGTCGCCGACGCGGTGGCGATGCCGCTGGCGCTCTACGGGTTGAGCCACCTCGGCGACCCCGCGCTGTCGGCCGAGATCAGCACCCGGGCGATCCCCGACGGCCACCTTTCGGGCCACGAACCTCTACTACCTGAACGGCAACACCGGGAACAGACTGGTCGTCGACCGTGTGCGCCTGCGGC
>NZ_JBFAMX010000038.1:0-40013 GCF_040659615.1 Nonomuraea sp. NPDC049784 | reverse complement strand
CAGCGAGGGCGGGGTCAACGTGTACGACGTGCGCACCGGCAGGCGTACGGCGAGCTGGCCCGGGATGACGGTCAGCGGGGCGATCGTGGGCCCGCCCACGCTGAGCCGCAGCGGCCGGCTGCTGGCCGAGACCACTACAGAGAGGCTCGGTGTCTGGGACCTGAAGACCGGCAGGAAGCTGCTCGAACGGCCGCTTCCATCACCGGCCCAGTTCGGCTACAGCGCCGTGTTCGGCGAGCACGAGACCACACTCACGGTGCTGTACAGCATGCATGACATCTACTACCTGCTCGACGTCTCGACCGGCAAGCAGTTCGGCAAGGCCGTCTTCGAGCTCCGCGGGCAGAAGGCGGTGAACCGTCCGCTCGTGGATCCCGCGGGCAAGCGCCTGTTGCTGCCGGGAGACCGCCTCGACCAGATCGCGCTGCCCGGGTGGCGGATGGAGCGGCCGTTCCCCACCTGTGCGGATCGCCCCAAGGAGGTGGCGTTCAGCCAGGACGGCACGACGCTCGCCTGCGGCAACAGCACGGAGATCGCCCTCGTCGACGCCGCCTCGGGCCGCACCCGCGGCGACACGCTGTCCTGCCACGCCTGCGGGACCGACGGCCAGTTGCGCTTCAGCCCGGACGGCCGGTACCTCGCCTCCTTCCTCAAAAGGGATGTGCAGGTCTGGGACCTGCGCACCCGGAACCTCGTGCTCGACTACCGCGCCGAGGGCGATCTGACCGACGTCGCGTTCGACCTCGACGGCGTCACGCTCCGGTACGTCGTGGACGACGCCGTCGTCAGCCTGGACCTGCGGCCGCGCACCCAAGCGACGGCCGTGCCGGGATTGCCCTACCTCAGCGGGGACGGCAAGTGGGCCGCCGTCAGAGCCGGCAAACAGCTCCGGATCTGGGACGTGGGCGCGGACAAGGAGACCGGCCGCCTGTCCGTCGATACGGAGAACGCGGTGCCCGCCGACTTCTCCGGAACGAAGCTGGCCGTCATGGACGTCAACGGCACGGTCACGCTCTGGGACCTGCATACCCAGGCGAAGCTCTGGTCGGTGCGGATGCCCGGGAAGGACGGCACCCCCATCGACGTGCACTTCACCCCAGACGGGCGGCGGCTCGCGATGACCGTCATGTACGGGCGGATCCCGGTGTTCAAGGAAGTGGTGCTCGACGCCGCCGACGGGCGCGTGCTGAGCTCGATCGATACCACGTACCAGGGCGGGCCGTTCCTGCCGGGCGGCACGGCGTACGTGTCGCCGGACAGCGGCAGGTTCATCGACGTCGGCACCGGCAAGCCGGTAGGCGCCGGGTTCGTGCCCACGGACGCGGTCGCGATCAGCAAGGGAGGGCTCCTCGCCACGTACGAGAGCACCACCGGGCGGGTCGGGCTGTGGGATGTCGACGGGCCGGCGGCACTGCGCCCCGCCCTGCCCCGGGCCGCCGACGAAGTCGGTTTTCTGGCCTTCTCACCCGACGGCAAGACGCTCGCCACTGCCTCGATGGGCGGCGTGCTCCAGCTCTGGGACGTCGCGGCCAGGCGGCGGCTCGGCGGGTCCTACCTGCTGCAGGAGGGCCAGCCATGGTCGCTCGCATTCAGCGCCGACGGGGCGGCCGTGTACGTCGGGGTGGAGGGGGCCGTCCACGCGGTTCCCATTGACGGAGAACGGGTCGCGCAGGAGGTGTGCGCGCGGGTCGGGCGCTCGCTGTCGCCCGCCGAGTGGGAGCGGTACCTGGGCGGAGCGCCGTACCAGAACGTCTGCCCTTAACCGAAGGGCACGGGATGCCCGCCTCAAGCCCTCCGCATGTGAGCTGTTCAGCCCTGGCAGTTCTCCCACTGGTCGATGGAGGGGATGTGGGAGAAGATCCTGGACTAGCTGCGGGCCGAAGGCGAGGACTGGACGCTGAGCGTGGACTCCACCGTGGTGTGTGCTCATCAGCACGCCGCGGGTCCGCGGAGGCCTGAAACCAAGATCGATCGCACTCTCATCGCACTCGATCAGGAACGCCCGGCCCGAGTTGATCTCGGATTGGGCGTTTTGCCTGCTCAGATATAGAGCCGACGAGGGGAATCGGACCCCTGACCTTCTGTTTACAAGGACTTCGAGACTGTCCACGGGGGTCCACCGCTGTCACGGGCGGCTACGACCCCATCGACGGGTTCCGCTCGGCCGTCGTGCACCTCGCATTGAGGATCAGGATTCGGTCCAGAAGCTCGCGGCGCAGGATGCCGACGACCCGCTCACAGATGGCATTCATCCTCGGCGTCCGCGGCAACGTTGTGACGATCCGCAGCCCTTCGGCTTCGAAGATCTCCCTGAAGGTGGAGGTGAAGAGCGGGTTTCGATCGTGGATCACGAACCGCAGTCCGGCGATAGGGTCGCCCAGGCCCATCACCAGGTCGCGAGCCTGCTGCACCGCCCACGCACCGGTCCGGTGCGCGGCCACCCCGGCCAGGTGCAGTCTCCGGGTGCCGTGCTCGATGAAGACCAGCACATACAGCCGTCTGAGCATTATCGTCTCGACCACCACGAAGTCACACGCGATGATCGCGTGGGCCTGAGCGGTCAGGAACTGCCGCCAGGTCGGCCCAGCCCGGCGGGACGCCGGATCTCCCACACCGTGGAGGCCGCGATCGGGTAACCCAGCCGGGCCAGCTCGCCTTGGATTCTCCGGTGCCCCAGGTCGGGTTCTCCCGCGCCATCCGAACAATCAGCGCTTTGAGCGGCCGGCGGATGCCGGGCCGTCCCGGGCGCCGTCTGTTCGTGAAGGACCACTTGCGCGCCACGAGGTGACATCGTCTTCCTCCCCCGCAACATCCCGCACGGCTACCGCATCACCTCCGAGACCGCCGATCTGCTCATGATCGCCACCCCCGCAGGCATCGAAGGCCTGTTCCGGCAGGCCGGACGCGACCGTTCCACCCGCCAACCCGGCTTCGAGATCTTCCAAGAGGCCCTCACCGCCGCGGCCGACGCCTACGGCCAGGTCGTTGTCGGCCCTCCGCGCCGACCTCGGCAGCCATGGTCACTGGTGGTTCTGGCATGAGCAGCACCGACGTGCTCGGCGCGACGTCTGCAAGGAGATGCGGTGGGCTGGGACGGCGGATGTAGGCGGTTTTCGCCGACGCGAACGTCATGCCGCCGAGGCGATCCTGACGGCAGGACATATCGAGTCGAGCGGTCCGAGCAGCGAGCGGGCTGCCGCTCGCGGTACTGGCGGCCCACCCGCAGCTTCCGGGCAACCCAAGGAGTTCCATGATGACCAGTCAGATGAATGCCGTTGTCGTATCGAAGACGGACGCCCCCGTGGAACTGGAGGGCAAGAAGTCTCATCCATGGATTGCCGATCCATGGATGAGCGCTCCGCTCTCGCCCGGCAGCAATTGGCGACAAACGGGCTGTCCGGAGCACTCCGGCTCCCCCTGCGAAGGAGAGAACATTCCATGAAGACCACAGGCAACACGATTCTGATCACAGGCAGCACCTCGGGCATCGGGCTCGGCCTGGCCGTGCGCTTCCTTGAGGCCGGCAACAAGGTGATCGTCGCGGGACGGCGCAAGGAACTGCTCGACCAGATCGCGATCGACCACCCGGGCATCGACACGATCGTCCTCGACGTAACCGACCCCACGTCGATCGCGCACGCCCGCGAGACGGTGACCAGCACCTATCCTGAGGTGAACGTCCTGGTCAACAACGCGGGCATCCAGCTGCCGGAAACCCTCCTCGACCCGGACTCCCTGCGCGTCGCCGAGGACACGGTCAGCACCAACCTGCTCGGCCCGATCCGGATGGTCAACGCCTTACTGCCCCACCTGGTGACCAAGGAGGACGCGGTCATCATCAACGTCAGCTCCGGGCTGGCGTTCGTGCCGCTGCCGATCACGCCGACCTACAACGCCACCAAGGCCGCGATCCACTCCTTCAGCGAAAGCCTGCGCGTCCAGCTCGCCGGCACCTCCGTCCAGGTGATCGAACTGGTCCCGCCAGCCGTGCGGACCACCTTGATGGGGCAGCAGGACAACGAGCAGGCCATGCCGCTGGCGGACTTCCTCTCCGAAGCCATGGCCCTCTTGCGCACCCAGCCCGACGCCAAGGAGGTCCTGGTCGAGAACGTCAAGTTCCTGCGCCATGTCCCGGCCAACGGCACCTACGACGACGTCCTCGCCGTGTTCAGCAACTACTGACCCCTCCGCGCGCCCGCCGCATGCGGCGGGGCTGGTCCGGCTCCGCCGCGGGAGATCCTCTCGCTCTCCCTCCCCGGAAGGAATCTCCATGTCCGTCATCCTGATCACCGAAGCCTCCTCCGGTCTCGGCAACCTCACCGTCAAGGAACTCCCCGCCGCCGGGCACACCGGGTACGCCGGCATGCGCGAGCCCGGCGGCCGCAACCGGACCCGGGCTCGGGACCTTCTCGACATCGCCGAACGCGGTCACATCGACCTGCGCGTCGTCGAACTCGATGTCCGGTCCCAGGAATCCGCCGACATGGCGGTCCAGACTGTCCTGGGCGACGCCGGTCGGCTCGATGTCGTCATCCACAACGCGGGACACCTGTCCCTCGGTTACTCCGAGGCGTTCACCGCCGACGGACGATGCGACCGTCGGGCTCATGACGAACGTGGTGGGGTACGTCCGCGTCATCGACACCTTCCTGCCGCTGCTCGACCGTTCCGCGGACCCTCGCATCGTCAACGTGGGCAGCGGGCTCGCTTCGTTCGGCAGCCGCACGTCCATCGAGGTGACGATGCGATGCGAGCCTCGATGCATCACCGGATGAGGTCCTAACCGCCATGATGACGAGAGGCAAGACGATGCCCATGGTCCCGCAGCAACCACACGCCTCGCCCCCCGGTCCCATGGGCCGGGCGACCGTGCTCGCCGCGGCCACGCTGACGATCATGGCTGCGGCGATCATCGCTCCGAGCCTGCCCGCGATGCAGCGGGCCTACACCGGGACCCCCGGTGTGGAGGTCCTGGTCCAGTTGACGCTGACCATCACCTCGCTGGCGATCGCCGTCAGCGCGCCCGCCGCGGGCCTGGTGGCCGACCGCTTCGGCCGCCGCCCGGTGCTGGTGACCGGTCTGGTGCTCTACACCGCGGCCGGGACGGCCGCGCTGTACGTCGGCGACCTGCGCCTGCTGCTGGTCACCCGTGCCCTGCTCGGAGTCGCGGTCGGCGGGATCATGACCGCGATCGGGGCGATGATCACCGACTGGTTCGACGGGCAGCGCCGCACCTGGTACTTGGGGCTGCAACAGGCGTTCGCAAGCGCCGGCGGCATCGTGTTCCTCCCGCTGGCGGGACTGCTCGCCGAGTCGGACTACCGCGCGCCCGCCTGGACGTACGCCGTCGCCATCGTCATCGTGCCGTTCGCGGCCCTGGCCATCCCCGGGTCGGGAAGGGCCGTGCCCGCACCGGGCATGGCGGCAGACCCTGCCACTCCCGCGGTTCGCGGGCGACGGCGGGTTCCCGCGGGTGTCCTGCCCGTCTACGCCCTCGCCCTCGCCGCGACGCTGGTGTTCTTCCTCGCGCCGACCCAGCTGCCGTTCCTGCTGGAGGACTTCGGCGTCGGGCCCGCCGTGACCGGTCTGGTGATCGCGGGCAGCACGCTGGCCGGCGCTGTGGGCGCCCTGGTCTTCCCCGCGCTACGCAAGCGGCTCGGCGGCCCGCAGATCAGCACCGCCAGCGTTGCCCTGCTCAGCGTGGGCTGGCTGGTCATCGGCACGGCGGGCTCGACCGCCCTGGTCGCGGCCGGCCTGCTCGTGGGCGGCGTCGGCGTGGGCCTGGCGGTGCCCAACCTGAACCTGCGGCTCGCCGAACTCGCGCCGCCCGAGAACCGCGGCGGGGTACTGAGCGGACTCGTCACCGCGGTGTTCCTGGGGCAGTTCCTGTCCCCACTGGTCGCCCACCCCCTGATCGAGGTCTCCGGCGTCGCCGGGACCTTCACCTGGACCGGAATCGCGGGTGCGGCAGGCGTCATCGCCGCCACCGTACACCTGGTCCAGCCATCCCCTCGAGTAAAGGAACAGATCCGATGATCTACCACATCACCCGCATGACCCTCCGGCCCGACGCGCCCACCGACAAGGTCGAGGAGGCCGTCGAGAGCATGCGCAACCAGGGCCGGGTCATCCCCTCGGTCATCTCATTCGTGGTCGGCCCCGACATCGGCGGCGAGTACCAGTGGGGCACCACCTACCTCATCGAGGACCTCAACGGCTACTGGACATACCTCAAGCACCCCGCCCACCGCCACACCGACGAGATCGGCCTCCCCCTGGTCGACAAGTTCGTCTCCTTCGACATCACCGACGACCCAGACCCGCGGATCGCCGAGAAGATCGCCGCACTGCACCAGCGCCGCTACGACGAGGACCCGGCCCTGGCCAAGCTCGTGTCCGACCTGCCCTCCTATACCGGCAGCAGCGCCCCCGGCCCACACGCCCGCTGAGGACTGATCCCATCGACGCCCCGCGCCCACCGACGACAGCCGCCCTGGCTGCGCGCGGATGGGTGACGGGGCCACCGCGCGGCGGACACGGCCACCACCGCACAGGCCCACGGGCTGGTCGCGGTCACCGCCGCGCCGACACCCTCTGGAAAGGAATCATGGCCATTAGCAAGCTGCCGGTTGGAGCTCTCGGAGGCGCTGGTCGGATTCCCGGTGAGCCATCCACAAGTTCGGCTTGTCAGCCAAGAATCTAACAGGACACGAAATAAATCCGTTCAGTGCGCAGCGGACCGCTCATCTAATGAATTCGGCATTCCGGCGCGCACCCTACCCGACCAGAAATGCGCGTCGAGCCCTTTCTGAATCGCGACGCAGTTGGCGTAGATGTGCAACCGCGGCGATCGACGACGAGTACGACCTGCCGCCCGGCCGTGACAGTTGGCCTGCGCATGGCCAACGGTCACGTGCTTGCGGCCGACGGCACCCCGGCCTCAGGGCATCAGGGGCAGTCGGCCCACGAGCTTGTCGACGCGGTTACCCCGCCGCTCTTCGATACCCCTGCGCCCGGCGCTCTGGCCTGTGCGCCATGGGGCATGAAGTCGGTTCACCGACCACCCCGAACTCCGCAAGCTGATCGAGAACCTCGGCTCCTAGAAGGCAGCGGCGTCCCCGACGACGACTCCAAGCCCGCGTATGGGGCCCAGCCAAGGCTAGACGCGTCGCCCTGACACGCGGCGATACCGCCACACTGAGAGAGGAACCACGATGGTCCTGTTCACACCCGATGACACGGCAATCCTGCTCATCGATCACCAGCTCGGCACCATGAGCTGGATAGGCTCGGCCGACCATGACGAGGTCAAGGCCAACGCGCTCGCGCTGGCCAAGGCCGCGGTGGCGCTGGACATGCCGCTGATCCTGACCACCTCGCTGGAAGATCACGCGCAAGGGCCGCTGCTGCCGGAGCTCGCCGAGATCGCCCCCAAGCAGTTCGAGGAACGCATCCAGCGCACGGGCGTGGTCGACGCCATGGACGACCCCGCCTTCGCCGCCGCGGTCAAGGCCACCGACCGCCCCAACCTGATCATCGCCGGCGTCACCAACGACGTCTGCACCGTCTACCCCACCCTGACCGCCCTCCAGCAGGGATACCGCGTCCAGGTCATCGCCGACGCCGGCGGATCGATGACCAAGCCGGCCGACGACATCGCGCTGCGACGCATGGAGAAGGCCGGCGCCGAGATCGCCTCGACGAACATGATCCTCACGCAGCTGGCCCGCAGCTGGTCCTCGCCGGCCGGCCAGAGGCTCCTCCCCATCGTCGGCGCCCTCATCCCCACGTCATGAACACTCCACACGACTCGGCGCCCGACCCGGTCTCGGGCCGGGTCGGCGGCCCGGTGCCCGACGGGTTCGAGCACACGATCGTCACGGCGAACGGTGTGGACCTGCACGCGGTGATTGGCGGCTCGGGAGCGCCGGTGCTTCTGCTGCACGGCTGGCCCCAGACCTGGCGGGCCTGGCGGCACGTCATGCTGATCCTCGCCGAGCACGGATACCGGGTCATCGCACCCGACCTGCGCGGCCTCGGCGACAGCACCCGCGCTCCTGGCGGCTATGACAAGGACACCCAGGCCGAGGACATGCGCGCCCTGCTGCACCGGCTCGGCATCACCGGCGAGGTACGCCTAGTCGGGCATGACATCGGCGGCATGGTCGCCTTCGCCCACGCCCGCCGCCATCCGCAGGAGGTCGCACGGCTCGCGCTTGTCGAGCTGGCTCTGCCCGGATTCGGACTGGAACGCGCGATGAACCCCGCCACGGGCGGCTCCTTCCACTTCGGCCTGTTCATGACACCCGAAGTGCCGGAACTGCTCCTGGCGGGAACCGAGAACGCCTTCCTGACCTGGTGGTTCAACCGGCTAGCTCACGTGACCGCCGCGTTCCCGCCGGAGGAGATCAACGCCATCACCGCCTCCTACACCGGACGGGAGGCTCTACGCGCGAGCTTCGGCCACTACCGCACCCTGCTACAGGACGGACGGGTCAACCAGGCCTGGGCCGAGAGCGGGTCCGGCCTGCCGATGCCGGTCCTGGCCGTCGGCGGCGAGCACAACGCGGGCACCCGACTGGCCGAGGCCCTGCGCCCGATCGCACCACACCTGTCCGCGGCGGTCATCAAGGACAGCGGGCACTTCGTCCCCGACGAACGCCCCGAAGACTTCGCCCAGCAACCGATCGCGTTCCTGACCTGAGGGAGACACCATGAGCATTCCGTACCTGGCCCAGCCCGAGCAGCAACAGAAGCTGGAATGGCTGAACGGGAGCACCTTCTCCGTCCTGCTGGACGCCGCCACCACCGGCGGTCAACTCACCGTCGGGCGGTTCGACGCCCCCAAGGGCGAGGCTCCGCCGTTCCACCTGCACACCCGGGAAGACGAAGTCTTCATGCTGATCAAAGGCACCGCCCTGCTCTGGGTCGGCGAGCAGGAGCTGGAGCTGTCCGAGGGCGGCATCGTCTACCTGCCCCGCAACATTCCGCACGGCTACCGCATCACCTCCGACCGGGCCGACCTGCTCCTGATCGCCACACCTGCCGGCATCGAGGGCATGTTCCGCCAGGCCGGACGCGACGCCTCCACCCTGAGACCCGAGGGCTTCGAGATCTCCAAGGACGCGCTGGCCGCGGCGGCCGACACCCACGGCCAGATCACCGTCGGCCCACCCCGATAAGGAAAGCACCATGAAAGCAACCGCGTCATCGCCACCGACCTCAGCGCCGAGGCACTGAAGCGGCCGGCCGAGCGGATGGACCACCACAGCGCGCTGCATACCGTCGCGGCCGACCTCTCCGCAGAGCCGGGCGTCGCGCGACTGACCGAATTCGCCCGCGACGTCGCCGGTCATGTCGATGTGATCGTCAATGCCGCCGGCCATTTCCCGCTACAGCCGTACGAGGAGATCCCCCGGAATCCTGGCGCCGCGTGCTCGCGGGATTCGATCAACAGGAGGCTTGCGCGAGCGCTGCGCCACCTGGCACCGGTTGAACTCGATCTCGTAGAGATCCCGATCGACGCGCTGCCCTTGTACAACCGCGACCACGACGCGAGCTACCCTTCGTCAGCCGAGGAGTTGAAGAACGCGATCACATCCGTTGACGCCATTCTGTTCATCACCCCGAATACAACCGTTCCATTCCCGGGGTGCTGAAGAACGCCATCGACTGGGCCAGCCGGCCACGCGGATCCAGTGTTCTCGACGGCAAGCCGGCCGCAATGATCGGCACCTCGCCCGGCTCCATCTCCACCGCGCTCGCCCAGCAGCACCTCAAGGCCATCCTCGCCTACTCAGACATGCCGGTGATGGGCCAGCCGAAGCCTACATCCAGTTCACCCAGGGATTGATCGACGAGGAAGGAACGGTCACAGTTCCCTCCACCACTCAGTTCCTGTCCGAGTACATGGCGGCGTTCCTGGCACACATCCGCCGCCACCACATCCCCGCACTCAGGGCCTCCCGCCTTGCTTCCAGCAACACTGTCCGGTGAGCAGGTCAAGCGACAGGACGATGCGGGCTGGCGTGCGAAGCATCCGGCATTTCGGCTCAAGGGCCTAAGCGGATTGGTCAGCGCCATCCGGCCCAGCGGCGCGAAGACGGCCCGCAGCACAGCCACTGGGCCGCCAGGATGACCTCCCGCGGCGATGAACGCCGCCGTCAAGGACTGGCCGATCGGCAGGCGAGCGCGGCTGAGGCCGAGGGAACGGTGGCGCACACACCGGCCGAGAACGCGTCGGCCCTGGTGAGTCCCGGTGAGCAAGAAATGAGCAGGAAAGTGGACTGGTTTGTAAGTTCAGGGCCCGTATACGCTCCCGTCTGTGCGAGATCGCTCCCCCAGAAAGAGAACGCTATGAAGTCGTGCCTGCGCAGCCGCACTGGCGGTCATGGTGGCCCTCCCCTCCCCCGCATTCGCTATCAACGACGCAGACTGCAACGTGTCGGACAGTCGTGAATTTCTGCGAATCCAAAATGGTCTAGACCGCCACTGCTTCGCGAACGGCGGCACGATGAGCGTGGCCATCTACGGTGTCGACCTGATCTCCACAGGGAACAACAATGTAGCAATCGAATAAATCGATGACTTAGGAGGGCCCTCAAGAGCCTTCCTGCTTGAAAAGTGGAACCTCTGGGACTTCACGAACAATTCGTCGGGGATCAACGGCAGAATTCACATGATTTACAAGATCAGAATCATTTAGGTCGCATTCCAGTGACGGGGACTACGCCCCACCGCGCGGCCGACTCCAGTGGCCGCACCTATCGACCTCACGCGAGCCCGCGTGTGTCCCACCAGCCGAGAACGCTTCGGTCCTGGCCGCGGACACCGCGATAGCGGAGGCGAGCATCGCGGTCGTCCACGGCCGTGCGGGGTCCTCATGCGAACGTTTCATCCCTGGCGACAATCGGCTCGCCAAGGGATCCGCGACTCGCGGACATGTGGTTGAGCGACTCGTGAGTGGGGCGGAAAAAGATCGCAAGGCCGCGAACCTTCCTCCCTCGGGCGCTATCCAACCCAGATGTACGACGGAACATAAACAGACCCAGAAGGGGCATCCATAGATGCGATCGAAGCTGGCCACCCTGTTCCTCGCCACGCTCGCCGCCGGCAGCTGCGTCCTCGCCGGCGCCTCGCCCGCCTCGGCCACGGAGTCGCAGTACGGCAAAAGCAAATGGATCAGCGCGGAGAGCGGCTGGCAGAACGCCGGCGTGTACGTCGAACCGGGTGACCTGGTGCAGATCTACTACGTCGGTGGCCGGTGGACGGTCGACCACCGCGAGTTTCCCTATGTGTCCTCGCGCGGCTACCCCTGGCACATAGACCGCGAGATCTACCAGGGATGCAAGATCCTCAGCCAGCACCCGTACGGCACGCTGATCGCGAAGGTCAACGGAGACTACTACAGAGTCGGCACTAGGGCCTCCATCCGGGCGCGCCAGGAAGGCTTCCTCCAGTTGCGCATCAACGACGCCGACGGTTGCCTCCGCGACAACGACGGCGCCGTCCGCGTGAAGATCACGATCAGCGACTGACCAGTGCTCGTATGCAGCCGATATTCACCGGACCTTCCGCAGCTCAGTCGGTAGAGTTGCAGCGCGTCTCCGGCTTGCGTACGTTTCGCGCCCCTCCCCTACTGGGATGTTCCATGTGGGTGGGGCCCGGCCGGCTCTGTACACCTGGGCGGTGGCGCGACAATCCGGAGACACGTTCGTGCTCGTGTCGAGGACGCCGACACGGCCCGTAACCGGCCGGAGTGTACTCAGCGAAATCATCGACGCCTTGGTGGCGATCGGGATCAGCGCCGAGGATCCGGTCTTCGAGTGCCCGTATTTCCAGTCGGACAATGCGACTGCACTTGCGAGCAGCTCAAAGAGCGGGTCCGAGCACCTCGGGGTATGACGGATTCTGCCGTGAGCGGGGGCTGGAGTTCGCCGAAGGGCGGGCGCTGCGATTCCGTACGCCGGATGGGGGCGAGACGGTGGTAGAGGATCTCGTCCGCGATAAGCCGATCTTTCCCAACAGCGCGCGGGCGTCGCCGGACAGCATGCGGTCGTAGGCAGCCTCTACCTCGTCCAGTGGGCTGGTCTCGATCACGGGCTGCACGCCCGTCAGTGCGGCGAAGCGCAGGAGCTCCTCGACATCGCGGGCGGTGCCGGACGGGTGGCCATGCACGGACCTGCTCGCCGCGATGAGCTGGAATGGGCTGACCTGGATGGATTCCGGCGTTGCGCCGAGCACGATGAGCTCGCCGTTGTGACGCAGTCCGTCGATGGTAGCGCTCATGGCGTCGGAGCTGGCCGCGGTGGCGAGCACGACCTTCGCGCTGCCCAGGGCGACACTGGCGGTGGCGGGAGCCAGGGTGCCGAGTCCGGACCGACGGCATCCCGTACTGCGGCTCGGCATGGCTGACGAACCGGTTTGCCAAGTGCGGGACGACAGTGGGGCGTTCCGGTTGGCGCGCCGTGCCGGTATGCGCGGCGCACCTGACCCCCATCCCGGCTCTCGGCATTGCGGCCATTGCCATCGGGTTGGAGGGGTGCTTCGTGTCCCAGATGCTGTCGGGAGATGTCGTTGATGTCCCCGTCACGCCTGGGCTCGGTGCTTTTCATCCTCTTCCTTGCGGTGCTCGCCGCCATCCCGGGGACCTCGGCCGTGCGCGAGGCCTCCGTTGTCCTGAGGATATGGGGGGCATGGCGGCGCGCGAGGCGTGGGGAGGCCGTGCAGGTTCTGACCGGTGTGGCGCTGCGGCCCGGCCGCGGCCTGTCCGTCTCAGGTGCGCGTGTCGCGCTGGTGGGCGGCCAGGTCGCCGCGACCTGGATCGTCGACGCGGGCATCGTCCGGGTCGAGCCGCGCCCAGACTTCGGCGAGATTGCGCAGGTGCTCGTCGTCGAGCCGGTCGAAGAAGAGCCTGCGCAGGTCGCTGTACTGCTGGCGCCATGCCTTGCGCATGAGCGCCCTCCCGTCCTTGGTCAGGACCACCGTGAAGCCACGTCCGTCGTCGGCCGTCCGTTGCCTCTCGATCAGGCCGCGGCGCTCGAGCCGGTCGGCGAGCCGGGTGAACCCGCCGGTGGACATCAGGCGCTGCTGGGCGAGCTCTGACATCCTCATGCCGTTCCGGCCGGCCTCGCCCAGCAGTGCCAGCACGCTGTACTCGGCCATGCTCACGTTCAGCGGAGCGAGGCCGGCCTCGATTTCACGCCAGATCCGATCATGGGTGAGCAGGAACCCCCGCCATGCCTGGTCTTCAAGCTCTCGCAGCTTGTCGGTCGCCATGAGCAGCACGGTATCGACAGGTCATCTCGAGAACCAACCGATGTGTCTGCCTGCGCAGCAAACCTTGTTCGCGGCGGGGACATGGCGTTGGCAAGCCGGTGTGTGACCTGCTCGCCCCAACGTCGAGCGCGAGGAGACCCGGGCCCATCGTTATCTGGGGTTGTCAGCTCCTGCCGTGCTCGGCCAGCAACTCCGTCAGCCTCCGAAAGCCTGCGAGATCATCGCTGATCCTGGCGCGCGCCACGATCAGAGCATCTGCGTCCATGAACGCGACGTCATGATGCTTCTCCGACCAGTCGATCCCGCAGGTGATCCGCATCAGGTCCTCCTCTAGCGATGTGACGGACGTTCGAGCACAGAGCCTGCGCAGCACCCTCATGGACAGCGCTCACAGTGCGACACCTCACCAGCCGGCTGCAGACCCAGCAGCCGACTGGGCCACCGTCTATATGAAGACCTCTGGTACGCCACCCACGGACGCAGCCCCGCCGACACCGCCGAACGCCGGGCACGCTCACGGTGGTACACCACCAAGACCGAACCGTTCTTCGAAGACATGGTGATCAAACTCCGCCGCGTCATCATCGCCGAACGTTTTCGGCCCCAAGCCCCCTACCAGGCCACACCCGAAGAAACCCAGGCCGTCCTCGCAGTCTGGGCCGCAGCCGAAACACGAGGATTCTGGAGGACGGCGAAAAGGCGCCCCAGCGGCCGCTTTCATGGGACGACCGCTTCTCCCCCTCTCACAGGGCCCGACGCCTAGGCAGGGGGCGGGTTGTCGAGGACGACCACGCCGTACTCAGCCAGAAGGTCGACGTGATCCGCGTCGTGGCGCTCGTCGTCGGCCCCGATCGACTGGAAGTAGCCTTCGAGGGCTCCGGGGTTGTTGATGACTAGGATCTCTGCGGTCGTCGTGACCGGCTGGAGTGTGTGGGGCACAAATCGGGGTGCGTAAATATAGGCGCCGGGTTCGGCGTCGTACACGTCGCACTTGTCGAGCGAGGTCGATCCGAGCCAGAACCGGACGCGGCCGGACAGGATCACCCAGCTCTCGTCCTCTCGACTGTGGGAATGCAGGGGTGGCGCGCCGGCGCGGTCCATCTTCAGACGCGAGACGGTGACTGCTCCATTCGTCTCGGTGGTCGACACGACCTGCTCGATCTCGCTGTGGTAGTAGCGGAAGAAGGAACCGTCGCCCGGGTTACGCACGAGGCCAATGCTCATTCGAATTCCTTTCGGCTTGTCCTGCCTTCAAGGTCGCATCGGCGGCTTTACGTTCGCGTCGGTGGACATTACCTATGACCCTCCACCACGACTACGCATTCTGATGCAACGAGTGTGGGCGGGGCAGATCAAACATCACCCCGCTGGAGCCGCGCCGGCCAACGCGGAACATCGCCGCCAGCCGAAACCATGAGCCGACCACAGCATGATCACGAAAGATCGCGGTCAGATCGAGATCCGCCCTGCGGGCGTACTCGCGTGGATGAGGATCAGTGAGTGTGCTGCCCGCCGACGTCAGTTCGTCTTGGTTCGTGCAGACCGTCGGTTAGATTGACGCTGGGGCCCTCACCTGCGGGTGCCCCCGGTTGCATCGTGAACGCGAGTGACAGTGTCTTAAGACCAGCCGCAGCAGGTCGGCCGATCCGTAACGGCGGTAGCCGGACCTGTCGCGGTCGGGGCCGTCGATCAGGCCGTGCCGGTGGTAGTGCCGTACGGTCTTCACCGTGATGCCGGCGAACGCGGCAGCAGCTTGGCCGAGGTGATGCCATCTGTCACGCTACAAGACGATCAAAAGACGCCGAGTCAGAAGACCTGGCGGGCACCCTGGTCCGTGTTCCGGCGTCCGCCAGGTCAAGTGGTTGATCAGGCCGTCAGCAGCACGGATGTCGCCATTTCGGCCGACCCGTCGGACCGCACCAGTTCTCCGAGCGGGTCGTCTTCCGCGGCTGCCGACTCCTGATTCGCCCTGCTGGGTGTCAGCTCATGGCCTGCCGGAAGTACTCTTCGGCGCTGGTCGGCTGGATGCCGGGGTAGCGGTGGTTCTCGAGCGGGTCGAGCTTCCCCTTCCCACTGACCATGGCCCAGTTGTACTGCAGCAGGAGGTACTCGAACGTGTCGGTGGCCACCGCCTTACGGCGTTCGATCTCGGCGCTGAGGTCGTCGGTGCTGCCGAGCCGCCGTGCCTCGAGCTGTCGCCCCGAGCCGCGCTCCATGGCCCGGTGCAGCTCCTTCAACGTCAGCACATCCCCGGCCACTCGCACGGTGCGTCCGGCGGCCGAGGGGTCGAGAGCCGCCTCGGCGGTCCACTCGGCAGTATCGGCGTAAGTGGAGAAGTCGACGGGCTGATCCCCGTCACCCCAGTAACTGAAGGTGCCGGTCTCCCAGTCGACCCACTGATAGAAGGGCATGTTCAGCACCTCCAGGAAGGCGCCGCAGAGGACCGACGTGGTTGCCACGCTGCTGCCTCGGAAGGCCTCGGCGGCCTTCTTGCGCAGGTCGGCGAAGTCGTTGTCGCCGTAGTCGAGCCGGTCTATACCGAGGGAGAAGTCTGAGGGGATCCAGCGCGGAACGCCGGCCTGCTCGGCGGCGCGCAGCAGGTTGACCTGGCCGTCGATGATGACCTCCGCACCCCCTTGGACGGCGGAGACAACGACGTCCACTCCCTGGAGGGCGCGGGTGAGGCGGTCGGCGGCATCGCGGATGTCTCCTTCCACGATCTCGATGGCCGGGTCGTCGAATGCCTGACGGCCCTCGGTGTTGCCGGGCCTGACGAGGGCGCGGACCTGCACGTCCCGTCGCCGCAGACTGTCGATGATCAGACGGCCAAGGCGGCCGGTGGCGCCGGCCACGAACACAGTAGACATGGATGCTCCCTGTAAGGGTGAGATGGAACGGGGACCCGCTGAATGCGGCAGCCCCCGGCTGAACACCGGACAGCGATTCATGTGCGGCTAGGAGAACTGGCCCGCAGGACTGGTTGGACGAGTCTCTGGCTGCTGGATGCGCTCGAAGAGAGGCCAAGCGGCTTTGCACGGGGCCGGCCATTCGCTGGTTCGCGGTCCTGTGTTGCTTCAGGGCCCGTCACGCGAGCTCTGAGAAGGTCTGCGACGTCAGTGAGTCCGACCTCGATGCGTCCGTAGATGCGAGGGTTGAGCAGTGTCGTACCGTCGAAGTCCCCGGCGGATGCGAAGACCGCGACCGGGATCGTCAACGCCTGGAAGAAGGCGAACAGTGGCCGCAAGGCGTGCTCCAGGACAAGCGCATGGTGGTCGCCTCCGCCCGTCGCGGCAAGGAGGACGGGCTTGTTCACGAGTGCGTACTGGTCGACAAGGTCGAAGAAGTGCTTGAACATGCCGGGGTACGTACCTCGGAACACGGGTGCGGCGGCGATGAGGAGATCGGCATCCTCGGCGAGCCGGAGCGAGTCTTCGACCTCGAGCGTGACGTCATCGCGCCCGATCGCTCCGGTAAACCCCTCGCCCAAGCGGTACACGTCAACCCGAGACACCTCGATAGGGAGCATGTCCTTCAGGGTGTCGAGGACAACGTCGACGAGTCCCATGGTCTTGGACGGCTCGCTGGGGCTGCCGTTGACGACGACGACGCGCAGGACCGGACCGGTGTCCGCTACGGCGGTCATGCCACGCTCTTCTCGCGCAGTGCGACCTCGCGGCGCACGACGGGTGCCACCTCTGTGCCGAGCAGTTCGATCGCCTCGAGGTGCTCCTTCTGCGGCATGCCGCCGAAGCCCATCTGGATGATGGCGCGGTTGATGCCGTACAGCTCGTGGTAGGTGAGCAGCTTGTCGATGAGCTCCTGCGGGCTGCCGACCAGCAGTCCGGCCGCGGGCGACGACTGCGCGTCGAACGCGGCCCGGGGAAGCCGGAGGCCGACGCCGCGCTGGTGGTTGTTCGCCATCATGCCCCTGGCGAAGTAGGGGTACATGGTGTCGCGTGCGCCCTGGCTGGTCCGCCCGACGAACCCGTGCGAGTTCATGCTGATCGGCAGCGCGTTCGCGTCGTGCCCGGCCTTGGCCGCGGCCGCTCGGTAGAGCTGGACTGTCTCCTCGTGGAAGGTCATCGGTCCGAGTAGCAGGGCCAGTGCCATGGGCAGGCCGAGGTGGCCGGTGCTGATGGCCGACGCGGGCGATCCGCCGACCCCGACCCAGATCGGGATGGTGCCGCCGTCGGCGCGGGGTGCGATGTCGGCGTCGACCAGGGGCGCGCGGAAGCGCCCGGACCAGGTGAGCGGGTTCTGGTCGCGGATCTTGAGCAACAGGTCGAGCTTCTCGCGGAACAGGTCCGCGTAGTCCTTCAGGTCGTACCCGAACAGGGGGAAGGACTCGGTGTAGGAGCCGCGGCCGGCGATGATCTCGGCGCGGCCGGCGGACAGCAGGTCGATCGTGGCGAACTGCTCCCAGACGCGTACCGGGTCCTCCGAGCCGAGCACCGTGACCGAACTCGTCAGCTTGATGTGCTCGGTCTTCTCCGCGGCGGCGGCCAGCAGGATGGCCGGCGCTGATCCGACGAAGTCGGTGCGGTGGTGCTCGCCGACGCCGAAGACGTCCAAGCCCACCTGGTCGGCGACCTGCGCCTGCTCGATCGTCTCGCGGACGCGCTGCCGCGGGGACGGCAGGGCCCCGGTGGACGGGTCCTCCGTGAGCTCCCCGAACGTCATGATGCCGATCTCGAATGGCATGTCGTTTCCCTTCTCCGGTCTGCGGCGCCGCGCGCCTCCGACCGCTGATCCACACCTCCATCAATCTGTCTGCGCAAGCAATTATTCCCCGGCACTGCCTGACCCCTGCTCCACATGCTTTGTGCAGGACAGGTCGGCCGCGTGAGACCTCAAGGACAAGCTCAGATGCGGAATCGGGTTAACGTCAAGGGTCAGATAGTTGCCTGCAAAGGCAACTTGGGAGCTCCTTTGCGTGCGAGTAGGTTGACAACAGTCCTCGCGTATCCCGGCGATGCCCGCACGGTACGTGCCCGCCGGGCGGAAGCCGTTTACCACCTGACCGCGAGGTTCCTCAGCATCCGCGACACCGTGAAGGACGAACGAGATGGCCAACAGCACCCTGTCCCAACCGGTGAAGCTCGGTGAGCGCCTGATCTACGACGTACCCCGTCGAGCGTGTCGCCCACGCGACGCTCACTCGGCCCGAAATGGGCAACCTGCAGGACATCCTGTGGGTGAGGAAGATCGAATTGAGCGCTGACCTGTGGTTTCGTCCTGGCTGAATCAGGCTTGTGGCTCTTCTATGCGGCGCTCAAGCGCCTCCACCTAGGGCCGGCGACGAGATGGCGATCGGCGCACTGCGGGCCGTGGCAGAGGCGGGATTGAAGGTGCCCGAGGATCTCGCGCTGGTCGGGTTCGACGACATCGACCTGGCCGCGCTGGTGCCGCCGGGGCTGACGACGCTGGCCCAAGACAAGGCGGGCTTCGGTACGGCGGCGGCCGCGGCGGTCATCACGATGATCAACGAAGGCGTCACGCCTCTCCCGCGAATCCTGCCCACACCGCTGGTCGTCCGCGGCTCCACCGGGTAGACCTGAAGGGTGCGCCGCTCGAATATTGAGTTACATGTCCTGAGCTGCGGTTAAGCGGCGTGCTGATCTTCCTCGACGAGGGGCTGGTCGTGGAGTCGGGCCGCCCGGATGAGGTGCTGGCCCGGCCCCGCCACGAGCGCACGCGCGCCTTCCTGTCGAAGGTTCTCTGAGAGTGTCCCGCTCGGAAACACGGTTTCGTGCTGTGAGCGTCACCGGCCTGCGCCGCGCCCGCTACCGCGGCATCAAGAAAGTCCACCTCGTCCTCTCCGCCATCGCCGTCAACCTCATCCGGCTGAACGCCTGGTGGAACGGCCATGTGCGCCACGAGGCGCCACTGAATCGAGTAGGGGGTCGGCAAAGAGTGTGAGTGGCTGGTCGAACTGTCAGCGCTGGGGTAGGCGTTCCGGCGGATCCTCCACGTCCGCGACCCCCTCGTATACCCGGACCGCCAGCTGTACGGCAAGGCGTTCGTCGGCAGCGTCCAGGTCGACGGGCAACAACCGGCGGATCCGGCCCATCCGGTGCACCACGGTGTTGCGGTGCACGCCGAGCACCGCCGCGGTGGTCGTGGTCGAGGACTCGTGGTCGAGGAAGCAGCGCAGGGTGCGCAGGAGCACGCCGGAGGGGTCCTCCTTCCTGACTGGCTCGATCAGGGACAGCGCGGTGTCGCGCATCGGTCCCGCCTGGTACCAGCCGAGCAGCAGCCGGTTGACCGACATGGAGTCGGTGAGCTCGACGGCGGCGGCCACGTCGCGCGTGCGGGCCAACATGAGTGCCTGCTGTGCCTCGTGCAGCGAGGTGCCGATACCGGAGATGCCGGAGTGCGTGCCGCCGACGCCCGCGCGTACGTCGATCCCGGGGAAAGCCTGGCCGACCGCGATCAGCACTCGCCTGGTCACGGCGGCGATCTCCGCGATGTCCGCCGAGCTGGCCGGGCGGTCCCTGGTGATCCAGAACGCAGAACCGACCGGCCGGGCGACCAGGCCAACGTCGATGCCCGCGCGCCGCAGTTCCTCCTCGACGAAGGCGTTGAGCTCGCCCGGCAGCCGTTGCCCGCCTGCGTGGACACCGATCTGGATCGCATTGTGCCAGCCGAACAACCGCCAGCCGAGGGCGGTGGCTCGTTCGATGCTGCGGGCGCGTGCGTTGTCTCCGTGTTCGAGGATTTCTGCCAGCAGCAGCGCGCGCTGTCGTTCCTCCCGCTCCACCCTCATGCCCTGGTCGGCCACGTAGACGGAGAACGCCAGGGCGGCCACGGACAGCACCGTGCGGACCGTGTCGGCCATCGCCGCCCCAACCGGCGACAGCAATGCCACCAACCAGAGGTTGGACGGCGCCCCTGGCTGGAGCGTGGCGGGAGAAATCACGGCCACGCCCCCGCCATCCAGGTCGACGACGCGAGAGCGCGTGCCAACCTCCTCCAAGCCGGCCGTCAGGGCAATGAGCGTGACCGGTTCGGCTTCTCCGCCGGTCTGCAGGAGGCGACCGCTCCCGTCGATGAGTGCGACAGGTGTGCGCAGCAAGTCGGCCAGGCGCTGGACGAGGTCGCGCTGGTCACGCGGGAGCCGCAGCATGCGCTCGACCGCCGTGCGCAACGTGTTCGCGGCAGCCAGGGCGGGAGCGCGCACCAACGGGTCGAGCGTGCTGGCAAGCGCGGCCGGGTCGACGTGCGGCAGCAGGATGACGGGAAAGGCGAACTTCTCCGTGAGCCGGCGGGTGACCACAGGAACGCCGCTGCGTGGCGTCTCGGCAATCAGCCCGGCGAGGCCCGCGGTCACGGCGCGGCGAATGGCAATGTCGGCCGGTGGTTCCTCCATGGCCAGCTGAGCGCGGGAGAAGACGGCCAGCGCACCGGCCGGCAACCTGCCGATCTCGGGGAGAGATGACCCGGTGGTCACGAGATGCGCCGTTCGGTCGAGGGCGCTCTCACCGCCCAGCACCTCATGCTCGCCCACCGCGCCCACGAGCCGCCGGATTGTCACACCATCTGTCCGCATTGTCATATTTTAGCCAGGATTGTGCAGGTCGCACAGCTCCATCCAAGATCTTGGGCACTTTGGCAAATGACGGCCCTTCGCGCCACAGGTCTACTAGTCGCAATCACGCAGAGGAGTCGTCTTGCGTCTCGTTCGGGAGTCAGACATCGAGGATCTTGCACTGGGTGCGGTGGTTCTCGGTACTGGCGGCGGCGGTGACCCGCTCATCGCCAAGATCATGCTGCGGCAGGCCATCGAACGCCATGGCCCCGTGCGTGTGGTCTCCGCCGGTGAGATCGACCCCGACGGGCTGGTGCTACCGATCGGCATGATCGGAGCTCCGACCGTGATCGTGGAGAAGTTCCCCAGCGGCGATGAGGCGCGTGCCGTGCTGCACGCCATGGAGGCTCGGCTGGGCCGTACGGGCGTGGCGGTCATGCCGATGGAGATCGGCGGCATGAACTCGCTGTTCCCGCTGGCCGTCGCCGCCGAACTGGGGCTGCCGGTGGTCGACGCCGATTTCATGCGCAGGGCGTTCCCGCAGCTGGAGATGACGCTGCTGACGCTCGCAGAAGTGCCGGCCTCGCCCGCGACGTTGTGCGACGCCAAGGGTAACAGCGTGCTGTTCGAGGCCGTGGACAACCGGATGAGCGAACGGCTGCTGCGCGCCAGCGTGGCCGAGATGGGGATGATCGCCGTCTTCAGCGCCTACCCGATGACCGCGTCCCAGGTGGAGCGGCACGCCGCCACCGGCTCGCTGACCCTGTGTCACGAGATCGGGCGCTCCCTCACCGCCATCCAGGCCGGCGCACCCGGCGCGTACGAGCGGTTCCTTGCCGTGAGCGACGCTGTGATCCTCTTCTCCGGCAAGGTCCTCGACATCGAGCGCCGGACCACCGCCGGCTGGGCCCGCGGCACGGTGGCCCTGGAGCACCTCGATCAGCCCGACCGCGTCATGCGGGTCGAGATCCAGAACGAGAACCTGATCGCTCTGGAGGACGGCGAGCCCGTCGCCACCGTTCCCGACCTGATCTCGCTGATCGACATCGAGACCGGCATTCCGATGACCACCGAAGCTCTTCGATACGGCCAGCGTCTGCACGTCATCGGCATGCCGGCCGAGCACCGCTGGCACACCCCCGAGGGCATCGCTCTGGCCGGCCCGCGCGCCTTCGGCTACGACCTCGACTACTTCCCGATCAGGCGCGACCGATGAGCCGCCTACGCATCGGCATCGACGTCGGCGGAACCAGCACCGACGCCGCAGTGGTGGACGGCGCCGGTCAGGTCGTCGCCACCCACAAAGCCGCCACTACACCCGACGTGCTGGAAGGCATCCGCACCGCGCTGGCCGCGGTCCTGCGTCCGTTCGCTCCCGGCGACGTCGAACAGGTCATGCTCGGGACCACCCACCCGGTGAACGCGATCATCGGACGCAGCGGGCTGGCCCGGGTGGGCATCATGCGCATCGCGGCGCCCGCCACGCTGTCAATCGAGCCGCTGGCCGGCTGGCCGAAGGACCTGGCCGCAATCGTCAGCGGGCCCCGCGAGATCATCAGGGGCGGTCACGAGTTCGACGGGACCGAGATCGTCCCGCTGGACGAGGACGCCGTGAGCGCCTTCGCCCGTGCCTGCCGGAATCGTGTCGACGCCATCGCGATCACCGGCGCCACCTCGCCCTCCAACCCGGACCACGAGATCCGCGCCGCACAGATCGTCCGCGACGTCCTCGGTCCCGACACCCCCGTCACACTCGGGCACGAGGTGGGCGGCCTCGGCCTGCTGGAGCGCGAGAACTCCGCCACCCTCAACGCGGCGCTCACCTTCATCGGCCGCGGCGTGGTCGCGGCGCTGGAGGCCGCCTTGCTCCACCACAACCTCGACGCCGACATCTACCTGACCCAGAACGACGGCACGCTGCTGTCGGCGGTCGAGGCGAACCTGCGCCCGATCCTGACCATCGGCTCGGGCCCGACCAACTCCATGCGCGGCGCGGCCTTCCTGACCGGACTGACGGACGCCGTCGTGATGGACGTCGGTGGCACCTCGACCGACGCCGGGCTGCTGGTTGACGGATTCCCCCGCACCTCCGCGATGGCCGTGGAGATCGGCGGCGTGCGCACCAACTACCGCGTCCCGGACCTCATCTCGATCGGCATGGGTGGCGGCACGATCGTCCGTCCGGGCGCCGATCCCCTGGTCGGCCCCGACAGTGTCGGCTATCGCCTTCACGAGGAGGCCCTGATGTTCGGCGGGGACACGCTGACCCTGAGCGACGTCTCCGTGCTGGCCGGCCGCGCCACCTTCGGCGACCCTACTCGCGCGGAGGGCACGAACCCCGCCCTCGTGCGCCGGGCGCTGGCCTGGGTGGACGAACGGGTGCAGCAGCTCGCCGAGCGGATCAAGGCAGCCCGAGCCGAGCTACCGCTGATCGCGGTGGGCGGTGGAGCGCACCTGATCCCCGGGATCATCCCCGGCATCAGCGAGGTCGTCAGGCACGAGCACGCCGCTGTCGCCAACGCGATCGGCGCCGCAATCGCCGAGGCCTCGGGCTCCGTCGACCGCATGTTCCAGTACGACAAGTCCAGCCGGCAGGCCTGCCTGGCGGCGGCCAAGGAGCTGGCGACCGAGGCCGCCATCCGCGCCGGAGCCGACCCCGCGCTGGTGCGGGTCACCACGGTGGACGAGATCCCCATGTCCTACATGCCGGGCAACTGCGCGCGGCTGGTCGTGCGCGCCGCCGGTCCCCTAGCTCACCCGCCCCTGAATCCCCCCGAGAGGTAGCCCCCATGCCGAACAGAGTTCTCCCCGCCGTCGCCGCGCTCGCGGTGGCCTGCCTGGCCACCGCCTGCGGGGGCTCCACCGCTGCCACCGAATCGGCTGGCTCGTCCTCGTCCGCCTCGGGCAAGACGATCTGGTACGCCGACGTCATCGAGGCCAACCCGGTCTCGCAGGCCATCACCCAGGCCGTCAACACGCCGCTCACGGCCGCGGGCGCCACCATGACCCGCTCGTTCTCGGTCAACAACACGACCGGCTCGATCGACCCCGCGGTGCAGGCCGAGGCACTGACCCGCGCGATCGGCACGCAGCCCGCCGCCATCGCCTACTTCGTGCTCGACTCCAAGTCGATGAAGCCGCAGGTGCAGCGGGCCCGCGACAAAGGCATCCCGGTCTTCGCCGCGCTGGGCAAGCCGGAAGGCTTCGACGTCAACGGCTACATCACCAACCCCGACGAGGAGCAGGGCTACCAGGCGGCCAAGTACCTGGCCGATCATCTGCCGAAGGGCGCCAAGATCGCACTCATCGGCGGGCCCGTGACGCCGAACGTCACCGCCGAGCTGGCCGGCGCCCAGCGCGCGCTGAAGGAAGCGGGCGCCACCATCGTCGGCAACCTCGATCAGCAGCGCAACCTGCAGGACAACGCGGCAGGCGGCCAGACAGTCATGCAGGGCATCCTGCAGCGCGAGCCGGACGTCCAGGGCGTCTTCGTCTACAACGACGACAGCGCGCTCGGGGCCATCGCCGCCGCCAAGCAATCGGGCAAGAAGATCCGGTTCACCAGCCGGAACGGCACGGCCGACGCGATCGCCGCGATCAAGGCCGGAGACCTGCTGGCCACCTGCGACCTGAAGCCGGTCGAGATCGGCAAGGCGCTCGGCCAGGCCATGGTCGACCACCTCAGCGGCGTCAAGACCTACGACAACAACGCGCAGATCCCAGGGCCGCCTGCCGACCAGTGCATGGTCGACAAGGACAACGTCGCGGGCTGGAAGCCCGCCGAGGAACTGATCAAGTTCCAGACCATCAAGACGGGTTGAGACCGGATGCGCCCGCTGATCGGCCTCGACCAGGTGTCGGTGGCCTTCCCGGGAACGCTCGCGCTCGACCGGGTCTCGTTGCAGGTGTTTCCCGGTGACGTGCTCGCCGTGATCGGGGCCAACGGCTCCGGTAAGACCACGCTGCTCACCACACTCACGGGACTGCGCGCACCAACCGGCGGCACCGTGGTCGACGCCGATGGCCCGGTACGGCTGCGCGGCCCGGCCGACGCTCTCACCCGGGGCGTGGCGCTGGTGCCGCAGGAGCCGCAGCTCGCCACCTCGCTGCCGGTCTGGGAGAACCTGCTCATCGGGCACGGCGGTCTGCGCGGCGCCGCTCCCGGGCGTGCGGCTCGGGCCAGAGCGCGCGCTCTCGTAGCTGAGGCGCTTCCGCACGTCGACCCCGGGACGCCTGCCGGGCAACTGCGCAAGGCCGACCGGGCGATCGTGGCGTTGCTGCGCGCGCAGTCGTCGCGGCCGAAGGTGCTCGCTCTGGACGAGCCCACCGCGGTGCTCGGCGACCGCGGCGTGGAGATCGTCGCGGAGGCCACCTCCAGGCTTCGTGCCGAGGGTGGGGCGGTGGTGCTGGTCAGTCACCGGTTGCGGGACATCGTCCGGCTGGCTACCCGGGTGGCTGTGCTGGTGGACGGCCGGCTCGTGCACGACGCCCCGATCGGCGAGGTGTCCGTCGAGGAGCTGGTGGAGACCATGGCCGCGGGCCGTCCTGCTTCGGCGCAGGTCACCGCCCGCGTCACCGGTGAGCGCCCCAGCGGCGGCTCCGCCGTACCCAGAGCACGTGAGCACAGGCTGTCGGTCGAGGTGCTGGCCGTACGCGGGCTTCGTGAGCACGGCCTCTCCGTGGACGAGCTGACCGTGCGGGCGGGCGAGATCGTCGGGCTGGCCGGGCTGGCAGGCAGCGGACGGTCGCGGTTGTGCCGGCTCGTCGCCGGAGCGTCGGGCGGGTCGGCGCCGGTGACGTTCCTCGGCGGACCGCTCCCGAGCGACACCCGGGCCTCGCGCCGCGCAGGCATCGCCTACCTGCCCGAGGACCGGGCGAACGAGTCGGTGTTCGCCGGCCTGACCGTCGCCCGCAACCTGGAGATCGCCGACGTGGTGCCGGCCGGGCTGGGCACCCTGTTCGGCCCGAGACCCGACCGGAGCCGCACAGCCCGGACGATCTCCGAATTCGGGATCAAGACAGCCTCCCACCAGACCGAGATCACCGCGCTGAGCGGCGGAAACCAGCAGCGGGCCGTACTCGCGCGAGTCCTCGCCCACCAGCCCAGGCTCCTGGTCGCCGACGAGCCCACCCAGGGTGTGGACCGGACCGGCCGCGCGGCCATCCACACAATGATCCGGCGGTTCGCCGAGTCCGGCGGCGCCGTACTGGTGGTCAGCTCCGAGTTCGAGGAGCTGCAGGAGCTCGCCGACAGCCTGCACGTCATCAGGGACGGCCGGGTCGTCGCGCGGCGACCGCCTGACTGCGAGTACCGCGAGCTGGTGGCTCTGGCCACCGGAGCCCGCGACGAGAAGGAAGCAGAGCAATGACCGTTGACCAGGCCGTGGCCGCCCCCACCCGCCCGAGGTTCCGCGCCTCGGTCGAACTTGCCTTCCCCGCCGCGCTGCTGGTGCTGCTGGTAGGAGCGGTGATCGCCTTCCCCTCGTTCCGGGTGGTCGGCACCTACCTGGACATCCTGTCCTTCTCCTCCGTGCTCTTCATCATCGCGATCGGCCAGACTCTGGTGGTCATCGGCCGCGGCGTCGACCTGTCGGTCGGGTCGATGGCGGGCCTGGCCGGTGCGGTGTTCGCCACGCTGACCGTGAGCGGCTGGTCGTCGGCCGCGGCTGCAGGAGTCGCGCTGCTGCTCGGGCTGGCTGTCGGCGCGATCGCGCACGGCCTGCTGATCACCAAGCTGGGCATCTCCTTCATGATCGTGACGCTCGGCACCTACTCCCTGCTGCGCAGCCAGGCCCAGGTGGTCCTGGAGGGCAAGAGCATCACGATCGACGTGGGCTGGCTGGACGCGCTGTCGAACGGCCGCGTGCTCGGCATCCCCTCGGTGGTGCTCCTCGCCGCCGGCCTCTACCTGGTCGCCGTGCTGATCCTGCGCTGCACCGGCTTCGGCCGGGCCCTGTACGCCACCGGCTCCAACCCGCTGGCCGCCAGGCTCGCCGGGCTGCCGATCGACCGGGTCACCATCATCGCCTTCGCGGTCAGCGGCCTGTTCGCCGCGCTGGCCGGGCTGCTCACCGTGGGCCAGCTCGGATCGGCCCAGCCTGGCGGCGGCGCCGGGCTGGAGCTCACCGCGATCGCCGCGGTGCTGCTCGGCGGCACCCGCTTCTCCGGCGGGTTCGGCAGCGTCACCAGGACCCTGGTCGGTGTCCTGTTCCTGGCCGTGCTCAACAACGTCCTGTACGCCGCCGGGGTCTCCTCCTTCTGGCAGGGGACCGCCTCCGGCGCCGTGCTGATCGCTGCCGTCGCCATCGACCGCAGCCGCAAGGAATAAGCCCCCTCAAGGAGTCTGTCAGTGAAACTCGGAATCGATGTCGGTGGCACGAACACCGACGCGGTCCTGCTCGACGGGCATGCCGTGCTCTCCTCGGCCAAGGCGCCCACCAGCCCCGACGTCACGCGCGGCATCGTCGGAGCCATCCAGGCCGCGGCGGGCGAGCGCGACCTGTCGCGGATCGAGGCGGTGCTGATCGGCACCACCCACTTCATCAACGCGATCACGCAGGCCAGGGGGCTGGCCAAGGTCGCCGCGATCCGCATCGCCACGCCCCCGCAGACGCTCCCGCCCATGGTGGACTGGCCCGCGGACCTGGCCCGGGCGCTCGGCCGGCACGTGTTCGTGGTGCGCGGAGGCTCTCAGTTCGACGGCCGTCCGCTCAACCCGCTCGACGAGGACGGGGCCGTCGCGATCTGGCCCCGCGTCCCCCAGACGGCCGCCCCGCAGCGCACCGGCACGGTGGCCGACCTGCCGGACGGCAAGGTAGGACCGATCAGCCACGCCTACCTGACGCCCTGCCACATTGACGACAAGCGGCGCATCATCGACTGCAGCGTCCAGGAGTGGCGTGTGGTCACCCGCACCGGCACCACCTACCGGGTGCCGCAGGCGCTCGTAGCGAGTGACATGAGCCGGGACATGCGCATCGCGGTCAGCCGGGACGGTCGCATGCTCGCCTACTACAGCCGCGAGGCCCAGGCACACGTGGTCCGTGACCTGGTGAGCGGCGCCGAGGTGACCTCGCCCGTCAAGGTGACGGAGGACCAGTTCGACCTGGGCAACCAGCTCGTGGTCTCCGACGACGGCCGGTATCTGGTCTTCGACCCGAAGGTGGGGAGCAAGAAGCCCGGAATGCTGATCGACGTACGCACCGGCAAGTCGACGACCCTGCCAGGCAAGTACGAGACCGTCACCGTCAAGGGCGGCGTCGTCGAGCTGGTCCGGTACATCAAGACCGACCTGTGGCTGATGCCCGTCACAGGCGGGGGCAAGCCGGTGCGCTTCGACGGCGTGTTCATCAACTTCAGCGAGCTCGCCCCGGACGGTCGCACGGTGGTCGCCTACGACACGAAGGACCGGACCAAGCCGGTGCTCACCCTTCTCGACGCCAAGACCGGGCGGATCCTGCGGAAGGTGACCGTCCGGGGCCTGGCGAAGCCCCGTGGCATCTTCCGCATCTCCGTCTGGCAGAGCCCGTCCGAGGTCACGGTCCTCACTCTGGACGGCGGCTACAGCAGCTACGTGGTCGACGTCAACACCGGGAAGGCCAGGCACGTGGCCGACTACTCCCCCAAGACCATGCAGGACCTGACCCTGCCCGGAACCGCTTCCGGGAAATAGCCGCACGGACGAAGACTGGGCGGACCCCTGCTCCGGGCGGTGTCAGGTCAAGCAGGGCCTGGCCGCCGGAAGGGGGGTCCGCCAGGGGTCGTCAGACGCGGTCGGCGGCGATGAGGAGGTACTGGAAGCTGCCGTCCCTGTACGCCTCGAGAAAGGCCTCCTCGATCCCCGTCGCCAGGTGGGTCTTGGCGCGAAGCTCCCAGTACGGGATGGTGGCGGCGGTGAGATCGACGACGTTGATGGGGACGAGACGGTTGGCCGCCAGCTCCTTGAAATAGGTGCTGCGGGGATGGATGTCGCAGATGTAGTGGGCGTTGATCTGACTGACGGCGCGGGACGGCAGGCCGTAGGCGTCGTTGTAACACCCGGTGATGCACACGTACCGGCCGCCGCGGCTCAGGAGGCGGGCGTGCTCGGCGAACAGCAAGGAGAGCTCGACGTACATCGTGCTCTCGTTGTTCCAGATCGCCTGGAACGATCCAGTCTCGAACCCGGTGTCCAGCATGTTGCGGAAATGGAAGCGCACCTTGTCGGCGACACCGCGCATCCTGGCCTGCTCGTTGGCGAAGACCACCTGGGACTCGGAAATGGACACGCCGTCGACGTGGCAGCCGTGCCTGAGGTTGACCAGGAGGCTGGAGCCGCCGCGGCCCGAGCCGGCGTCCAGCACCCGGTGGTCCGGCCGCAGAGGGCCGAGATTGGTGATGAGGGTGTCGGCCTGCGCGTGCTCGAGCCGGTGGAGCTCCTCGACGACTCGTTGCCGGCGGGTCGCCTCCGGACCCTCCAGGACCGACCAGTCCGCTTCTCCGAGGCCGTAGTGGTGGTGGTAAATGCCGTCGACCTCGCCCAGGCGCAGGTTGACCGGGTTCTGCTCCGAGTTCCAATAGTCGGCGACCGAGTGCTGGTAGAAGGTGCTGAGGACGGGTGTGGCCGTCATCGGCGGAGCTCCTTTCTCTATGACTTGTAGCGGCTGGTGGTGCTGTGCCATTCGAGGCAGCCGGCCATCCACGCCTGCGCCCCGCGCAGGAAACGCTTCAGTTCGACGGACGGGACGGTGGCGAGTTGTCGCTGGCTGGCTTCGAAGCCTCGGACGAAGTCGTTGTGCATGGCGACGGCGCGTTCCGTCGCCTCGCGGATGGAGCAGCCCTCTTCCGCGGCGATGAGCAGGATCACGTTGGAGTCGGGAAGCTCGTCGGCCGCCTCCCTGTCGACCGAGTGGAGGTCGTTGACGAGCACGCTGGCGGTGCCGGCCTGCATGAGCGCGGTGTGGAACCCGCTGTCGAAGAAGAGGTCGGCGGGCAGCTCGTACGAGCCCACGATGTCGATGAGCGTCATGGACGTGTAGAAGCTGTCGTGCTGCCGGGCGGCGAGATAGCGCCACACCGGCGGCGGCGTCTCCAGGTAGCGCCAGGCCGCGTAGGCGGTCCAGCTCACGTACATCTGGGACGTGATGTTGCAGACCCGCCCCACCTGCGAAGGGCTGGCGTGGCGGCGTACGTGGCCGGTGGCCGATCTCAGCGACACCAGGACGGGGTCCGCCTGGATCGCCTCTTCGAGCTGACGGGTGTAGTCGCCCGCGGGCGGGGGTGGGTCCATGGCCGACGTCACGAGGGCGAGCCGCGGCGGGAGCTCGGTCGGCGTCGCGCCGAGGTCGGTCTCGTCGGCGTAGTAGTCGTCGGCGGCCCACCAGGCGGCGTTCATCTGGGCCGCGACCAGCAGCAGGTCGGGGTCGTCGGTGTCGGGGTGGACGAGCATGGCCAGCCGCCCGTACCCGGTCGCCCGGAACTCCTCCATCCGCCCCTCGTGGATGCCGGCCCGCTCCGCCCAGGCCGCCAGCCGCCGGTCCACCTCGTCGGCGAGCTCCTGGTCGTCCCTGACGGTCTCGGGGCAGTACAGCGGCGGGTACGACCCGTCGCCCCACTGCCGCTCCCGGTACGGCAGCGGGGCGAGGCTGTGCTGGTAGGCCGCGCTGCGAAGCGCCTGCGCGGGGTCCAGTGGGACGGGCCTGGGGGGCTCGTGCCCGTCGCCTTCGCCGGGCCGTGACACGGGATGGCGGTCCAGCGGTGGCAGGTGCAGCGCGGAGGTCCCCAGGCCGGTGGGGCCTGCTGCGATGTCGGGCATGACGTCGCCCTTCCTAGACGCGCGGGGCCGCGATGTCGACGTTCTCGAGGATCCCGATCGCGTCGGGCACCAGGATCGCCGCCGAGTAGTAGGCGCTGACCAGGTACGACATCACGGCCTGCGGGTTGATCTCCATGAACCGCACGTTCAGCCCCGGCTCGTGCTCCTCCGGGATGCCGGTCTGGTAGAGGCCCACGACCCCCTGGTCCTCCTCTCCCGTGCGCAGGGCCATGATGGAGGTGGTGTTGTTCTCCGAGATCGGGATCTTGCCGCAAGGGAAGATCGGGACCCCTCGCCAGGCCGGGATCTCGTGGCCGTCCACGTCCGCGCTGCCGGGCACCAGCCCGCGCTTGTTGCACTCTCTGAAGAACGCGGCGATCGCCTTGGGGTGGGCGAGCAGCAACCGGGTCTTGCGGCGCATGCTGATCAGGTCGTCCAGGTCGTCGGGGGTTGGAGGGCCCGACCAGGTGCTGATCCGCTGGTCGTACTCCGTGTTGTGCAGCAGGCCGAACTCGCGGTTGTTGAGCAGCTCCCACTCCTGGCGCTCGCGGATCTCGTGGATCGTCAGGCGCAGCTGCTGCTCGAGCTGGCTCATGGGGTCGTTGTAGAGGTCGGCCACGCGCGTGTGGACCCGCAGGACGGTCTGCGTGACGTTGAGCTCGTACTCGCGGGGATGGAGGTCGTAGTCCACGAACGTGCCGTCGATCGTCGGCTCGCCGACGTGCCCGGACGCGATCGCGACGGCCGCCTCCCCACGGCGGTTGACGGGCTTGCGCGTCTCCTCCAGATACCGCTCGACGTGCTCCCGCAGTGCGGGCGAGCCGTCGAGCAGCCGCTGGAGCTCGGCCTGCGGCGACACCAGGATCGTGCCGGTGGTGGCGGCCTTGACCGTGTACGGCCAGCGCGGGTTCTCGTGCTCGAGCACCTCGTCGCCCAGGTGCTCGCCGTCGGTGGTGACGCCGAGGAGCTGCCTGTCCCCGTAGTCGCCGGTGGCCAGCCGGTTGAGCCGGCCGTGGGCGATGACGTACGTCTCGGTGATCGGGGCGCCGGCCTCGGCGATGACGTCGCCTGCCTGGAACTCCCGCGGCGCGAACGTCGCGGCGATCGCCGTCAGCACGTCGAGGTCGTCGAAGCCGCGCAGCGGGGGAAGCTCCGGGAGCGTCTCGGGGATGATGCGGACGTCGTCCGCCCCGTTCAGCACCACGCTCACCCGGCCGCGCCCGACCCGGTGCGTCAGCCTGCGGTTGACCCGGTACGTTCCGCCGCTCACGTCGACCCACGGCAGCCTGCGCAGCAGCCAGCGGGAGGTGATGGCCTGCATCTGCGGGCGCGTCTTGGTGGTGGTGGCCAGGTTGCGCGCGGCCCGAGTGTCCAGGCTCAAGCGCGGCTCCGTTGACATGTTCCCTCGCAATCGATCGCCTGTGACAGCAGGTGTTCATGAGGCATCCACTACTGAACGTAGTCAGGCTGGATCATTGCGTAGAGTTGCCTGATGGTCACGTAGCGCTAACCTCGATGCGAGAGTGATCTAGCGACGGCGGCTCACTCGTTGTGCTCGGCCTGCCCTGCCGCACGCCCGCCGACGCCATGAGTCCTCTCTCACTGCGCGGGTATGGCCAACGTGCTGTCCTTCGGCCCCGCCCATCACCAGGAAGGACTACATGCCGACACCTACCGGCCCAGGCACTGGCCGGCGGCCGCCCTATTTCGGCCGGCTCGGCTACTTCGCCGGCCGGACGATCTCCGAGCTCGCACAGGACCTGCGCGAGGGGCGCACCACGTCGGTGGAGCTCACCAGGCACGCGATCGACGCAATCGCGGCGCTCGACACGGCCCTCAACGCGTTCGTCACCGTGGACGCGGAGGGCGCGACGGCCGCGGCGAGCCACGCCGACAGCGAGCTGGCGCGCGGCCTCGACCGGGGACCGCTGCACGGCCTGCCCACCGGGGTGAAGGACGTCATCATGGTGGCGGGCCTGCCCGCGACCATGGGTTCGCGGCACTTCGCCGGTTATATCCCGGACGCCGACGCCGCCTGCGTGGCCCTCCTGCGCCAGGCCGGGGCCGTCATCGTCGGCAAGACCAACACACACGAGTTCGCGTACGGTCCGACCGGTGACCGCTCGGCCGCAGGCCCGGCTCTCAACCCACGGGACATCTCTCGCATGCCGGGCGGATCCAGCAGCGGCAGCGCGATCGCAGTGGCGGCAGGCATGGTCCCGCTCGCCCTCGGCACCGACACCGACGGCTCGACCCGCATCCCCGCGGCACTGTGCGGGGTCGCGGGCTTCAAGCCCGCGTACGGGGTGATCCCGGTGGAGGGCGTCTTCCCCTCGGCGCACTCCCTGGACCACGTCGGCCTGCTCGCGGGAGACGCGCAGGACTGCCTCATCGCCTACCGGTCCCTCACACCGGTCCACCCCGATACGGGCGCGGGCGCACCGCGTGCGGACTGGCTCGACCCGGGCGCCCTCTTCCCCTGCGACCCGCGCGTGACCCGTACGGCACGGCAGGCGCTGGAGGCCGGGACCGGCCCGCTGGAGGAGCGGCGGCTGTCGCCGGAGGACGCCGGTGACCTGCACGAGACGTTCACCGCGATCCAGAGCAGTGAGGTGGCGGCCGTGCACGCGGATCGCATGGCGGACCAGCCCTCACTGTTCGACAGCGAGGTGCTCCAGCGCCTGCGGACCGCCGCCACGGTCCCGGGGTGGCGGTACGTACGCGCCTTGCGGGCCAGGACCCGGCTGGCCGAAGCGGCCGGCGCGCTGTTCGAGCACCATGACGTGATCGCGATGCCGACCGTCCCCATCACCGCCCCGCCCCTCGGTCGAAGGGAGCTCGAAGTGGGCGGCACGCTGGTCGCCGTCCGAGACGCCCTGCTCTCGCTGACCAGCCCGTGGAGCCTGCTGGGCCTGCCCGCGCTGAGCGTCCCCGCCGGAACGGTGGACGGCCTGCCGGTCGGGCTCCAGCTCGTCTGCCGTCCCGGACATGAGCACCTGCTCTTCCGAACCGCGGCTGACGTGACGTCATGAGGGCCGCATAACCGGCGTGAGGAGCCCTCAAAAAATGGGCATTGACGAAAAATCCTTACATGGTACTCATAGATCAAGTCGGAAAGCTTCAGGACCGTCGAGACCGTCCAGAGCTCACCCAAGGAGGACGCGCATGGCGCGCACCCAGCCCCCCGACACCCCCATCGACTTATACGCCGCGGTCCAAGGAGAGGTCTCCTGGTTCTGCTGCGGCACCGCCTGGGGACCGTGCAGCACGACAGGCAAAGGCGCCTGCGGCACCTGCAACTCCGGCAGCATGCAGCACGCGTGGCCCAACACCTCCGACGCCTGCTGGGCCATCACGCATCCCGACACCTGCGGGGTCAGCCTCTCCCGCAGAACCTGCGGTTTCCAGCACCGCACCACGAATCTGTGCAGCGGCGTCAGCGTCGTCACCTCCATCGCCGACTGCGGCCCGCAGACCGACCTGTTCTGCGGCGAGCGCAGCTGCTGCGGCTCGACCTGCGCCAGCAACCGGCTGGTCGACCTCACGCCCGCGGCGTACAGCAAGATCGCCAGCCTCTCGACCGGCCTGCGGCCGTGCTCGATCGACGTGGCGTGAGGGGGCGACGATGACCAGCAGAAGAGAGATGCTCAAGTCCGCCCTGCTCGGCGGCGGTGCCACCGTCGTCGCCGCGACCGCGCTGGGCTCGCTCGGCCCGGAGGCGGCCTTCGCCAACGCTGCGCCCGACGTCGAGCCGGGCTCCCCCGACCCCAACTTCGCCGAGGGCAGGATCCGCTCGATCAAGGACAACACGCTCCTCGTCCTGGGCTCGAACATGGTGTTCCACAACATCAAGATCGTGGACGGCACGAGCCTGTGGAAGCTCGGCCCCGTTCCGTTCGACGAGGCCAAGCCGGGAGACGGCCTGTACGCCCGCGGCGTGCGGATGCCGGACGGCGTGCTGGCCGCCGAGTCGGTGTGGCTCAACATCGTCAACATCAAGGGCCACATCAAGAACATCACCGACAAGACACTCCACCTCGATCACAACGGGCAAGAGGTGCTGTGCCACGTCGTAGTCGGCAAGTCGGTCGCGGTGCACTCCGAGTCGCCGCCCACCGCGGACCTGTCGATGCTGAGGGTGGCCCAGCACGTGCAGATCCTCGGCGCCTGGCGGCCGGACACGAACGAGGTCGACATCGCAACCGTCTTCTCCCCCCACTAGGAGTCAGCCGATGCACGGGATCGCCGCGACGCAGCCGTACGTGATCGCCCTGTTCCTTGTCTGGGCGGGCCTGATGAAGCTGTTCAGCCGCAGGATGCGGGCGCGGGCCGGGCAGACCGCCCTGGCCCGGCTGGTCGGCGCGGCGCGCGCGGTCCCGGCGCTCCGGCTCGTCGGAGTGATCGAGCTCGCGGTGGCCGCCGCGCTCCTGGCGCCGCCCTTCTCCCCGTGGGAGGGTGCGGCGGCCGCGCTGCTCTCCGCCGGATTCCTGGCGTATCTCACCTATTCGTACGTGGCCGCGCCCACGGCGTCGTGCGGCTGCCTGGGCGCGCACTCCCGCCCGGTCGATCTGCGTGCCTTCGCCCGCGCAGGTCTCCTGCTGGCCGCGAGCCTCCTGGCGATCCCGGCGGATCCGCAGCCTCCCCTCGTGGCGCTCGGCCTGGCGGAGGCCGTGGCCTTCATGGCCCTCTCAGCCGAGCTGGACCGCCACTGGCTCACCCCCTTGCGACAGCTCCTCGTACGGCTGCGCCGCCCGCTCGCCGTGACGCCGTCCGAGCACGTCCCGCTGGGCACCTCGCTGCACCTGCTCTACCGCAGCCCCGCGTACTGCTCGGCGTCCGCGCAGCTCACCTCGGACGTCCAGGACACGTGGGACGAGGACGGCCTGCGGTTCGTCGTCTACGGCGCTCGCGAGCGCACGGCGGTCTTCGCCGTCCCCCTCACCGGCGACGACCCCTCGGCCGTCCTGGTCACTCTCGTGGGGACAGGCCGGAGCGCGTAGCGCGAACCTTTGCGATCTTGAACACGGGCGATAACCAAGCCTGTACGCAACGCAATCACCAGGCGGCCGGGCCGGTCGTCTCAGGGCGTGGAGACCTCCAGACGGTGGTCGGGTCTGTGAAACGCCAAGCACCCCGTTCCACAACTCTCGGCGTCTGCGCCGCGAGTTCCCGCCGAAGGCGGGACGGGAATCCTCGCCGTTCACATTTACGACGGGGTGCAAAGCTTGGCTGGTGTCAGAGGCGGTGGCCGCAGATGTACTCCACGGCCACCTTCTCCGCCTACAAGGGCAGCTCCCACGTCGACTCCGAGACCGCCAAGGCGGACAACGCGAAGGTCGCGCTCTCCTTCGCCTTGTCCGACCCGGCGGGTTCACGGCCATCGATCGCGTGGTCGTGCAGGTGTGCCGGTTCAGCAGCACGCCGGTCGGGATCAGCTACTTCGGCAAGGCGGCAGAGTACAAGGCGCCCTGAGCCGTGGGACCCCGCCGTGCCCGCCCCGCCCGGGGACGGGCACGGCGCGGGTCAGCGGAGGGTCACAGCGCCCTGAGGGGTGTCGAGCACCGCCTCCAGCGCCGGTTCTGGGCCCTTCGCGACCTCCAGCACGGCGTCCACCGCAGCCAGCTCGCGGTGGAGCGCCTCCGGGTCCGGGTGGACGGCGGTGAAGGAGGCCAGGCCGAGCTGCGGGAGGCCGGAGGCGGCGGGGTGGACGGTCGCGCCCCAGTCGATGAGGAACGGCACCAGGTTGATCGAGGCCACGTCGTTCCATCTGGTCAGGCGCCACTCCAGCAGCGTCCCGGCAGGTGTCCGGCGAGACAGCGGCTGCACGTCACCGGGGTCGTAGCCGCGCTCGCGCGCCCGCCGTACCGTCGCGTCGATGTCGTCGGGCCGCACCGCCCACCGGGCGAGCCTGGGCTCGGCGAGCGCTTCCAGGCCGAACGCACGGGGTCGCGGACCCACCGCCTCGGGGTCGGGGCCGATGATCTCCAGGTACGCGGTCGGGCCCAGACCGACCAGGTAGTTGGCGGTGCCGCCGGGGTGGCGCCCGCCCGCCACCGGGGTCACCCCGGTGCGCTCGGCGAACGCGGCGACGCCCGCGACCAGGTCCGGGACCGCGTAGACGAGATGGTCGAGCTCGGCCGTCATGCGGAGGGCTCCTGCACCGGCTCACCCAGGGAGAGCATGAGGCGGTTGGCCCAGTTGAAGAAGGCCGCCGCGTGGATGACGTCGCTGATCGCCAGGTCGTCGAGGCCGGCCGCGCGCAGCGCCTCGATGTGGTCGGCGTTGAACTCGCCCGGGGTGGCGGCCAGGGCCACCGAGGCGTCGATGATCGCCTGCCACTCCCCGTCCTGAGGCGCGTTGACGCCCTCGTCGAGCAGCCGCTGCACGTCGTCGGCCCGCTTGGAGTAGTGGGCGGCGAAGCGGGAGTGCACCGAGGCGCAGAACACGCAGCCATTGCGGCGCGAGGTCGCCGTCGCCGCCAGCTCGCGCTCCGCCCGCGGCAACCCGCCGTCGGCGTTGTAGAAGATGTCGTTGTCGGTCTTCGTCCTGGCGTGCAGGATGGCCGGGTCGCGGGCCAGGAGGAGGAAGTACGGCGACTTCGCGCGGGCCTTGTCGACCAGCGCCTCGTAGTGCTCGTCGGTCAGCTCGTCGGTGGCCAGCGGCGCCAGCCACGGCTTCCAGCCGAGCTGCTCTTGAGTGAACGCCAGTTGGGTCATGAGGTCGGTCCCTTCTGCAGGTGACGCAGGCCGGCCACCACGCGGATCTGGAAGGTGAGGAAGGCGACGAGCTGCGACAACGTCACGATGCCCGTGGTGCTCCACCCCGCCCGGGCCAGCGCGTCGAGGGCCTGCGGCCCGGCCTCCCGGGGCCGGAAGACGAGCAGGTGGGCGTGCTCGAACGCGGCGGCGAGCCGTACGCCCAGCTCGGCCGGGCGCCGCGCCCGGTAACGCAGCCCCTCGTCGCTCTCCGCCGACAGCGGGCCCTCGCCCGGATAGACCCCGTACGGCCCGGTCGTGACCCCGGCCGAGACCTCCGACTCCACGACCTCCAGCAGCCCGGGCGAGAGCTCGGCCAGCCGCTCGGTGTAGAAGCCCGCGACGGCGGGATCGTGGTGCAGCCCGGCCACGAAGGCGGCCACCGCGTCCCGTTCGACGAGCGTGACCTCCTCCTCCGTCTCGGGGCTGAACAGCGCGTCGTAACTGCGCTGGGCGTGCTCGCGGGCGGCGAGCCGGTGGCCGCGCAGCCGGTCGAGGGAGGAGCCGGGCTGTATGCCCACCAGATGGTCGATGACGTCAGTGATCATGTGGAGCTCAATTCTGTGGAGGGAACCCAGCCGAGCGCGGGCGCCACCTCGGTCGCCAGCAGTTCGATCGAGCGGAGGATGAGCGGGTGCGGCGGGTCCACCGAGTGCACCTGGAGGACCAGGTCGGTGACCCGTTCGAGGGTCGGGTCGGCCTTCAGGCTCTCGATGACGTCCTGCGGCGTCCCCACATGCACGTCGAACGCGGCGATGCGCCGGTCGAGGTCGCTGTCCGGCAGCTCGAACGGCAGCCGGCCGCGCCCGAGCCCGAGCCCGGCGTACCGCAGCGCCTCGGCCCTGCTGTCGGCCACGAAAGCGGTCCGCGAGGCCATGATCCGCGGCGTCGCGCCGGGCGGCAGGTTCTCGAGGTAGCCGTCCACGATGGGCCGCTGGATCTGGGCCAGCGTGGCCTGCGGGTCCTCGGCCGGCCTGGGCTGCGTACGCGACAGCATGAGCCCGTGACCGGCCTTCCCCGCGCGTACGCCGCCGCCGGCCGAGAACGTCGCCTGCCACACCGCGTCCAGCAGCCTGGGCGCGGCCGGGTAGAGCCGGTTGCCGCCGCCGAGGTCGCCCCCGGACCAGGCGTTGAGCAGCACCGCCAGGTGCTCGGCGTAGATGGCCGAGCGGTCCGCGCTTTCGTGCCCGAACGGCGTGAACGACGAGGGCGTCCCGCCGCTGCCCACGCCGACCTCCAGCCGTCCGCCGGTCAGCAGGTCGAGCACGGCGGTGTCCTCCGCCACCCGCACCGGGTGCTCCAGCGGGAGCGTGATGATCCCGGTGCCGAGCCGGATCCGGCTGGTCCTGGCCGCGACGTGGGCGAGGAACACCAGGGGCGCCGGCAGGCCGCCCTCCGCGCCGTCGAAGTGGTGCTGCGCGACCCAGGCCGTGTCGAACCCGTATGCCTCGGCATGCGCGATCTGCTCGGTGGCCAGCCGGTAGCGCTCGCCCGCCGGCGCGTCGTCCAGCAGCCGGGTGAAGAAACCGAGCTTCATAGCGCCGGCTCCGGGATGGCGGCCAGGAGTTCGCGGGTGTATTCGTGCCGAGGGTCGGTGAAGACCTGCCGGGTCGTTCCTGATTCCACGATGGTTCCCTTGTTCATGACGGATATGGTGTGCGAGATCTGCCGCACCACCGCCAGGTCGTGCGAGATGAAGAGGTATGTCAGCCCGAGGTCGCGCTGGAGCTGTTCGAGCAGGTCGAGGATCTGCGCCTGCACGGTGACGTCGAGGGCGGAGACGGCCTCGTCGAGCACGACCACCTCGGGCCCGGCCGCCAGCGCGCGGGCGATGGCCACCCGCTGCCGCTGCCCGCCGGACAGCTCCCGCGGTTTGCGCGTGAGCACGTCCGGGGGCAGCGCCACGCGTTCCAGCAGGTCGAGCACGCGGGCACGCCGTCCGGCCCGGTCCCCCAGCCGGAAGTTACGCAACGGCTCCTCCACGATGTCGGCGATCGCCTGCCGGGGGTCCAGCGAACCGTACGGGTTCTGGTGGACGAGCTGCACGTGCCGGCGGAACGCGCGGCCCTCCCCCGCCCCGGCGATGCTCACCGTTCCCGACGTGGGCTCGGCGAACCGCACCACCATGCGGGCCGTGGTCGTCTTGCCCGATCCGGACTCCCCCACCAGCGCGTGCGTGGTGCCGCGCGCCACCTCGAACGAGACCCCGTCCACCGCGCGGAACCCCTTGAACTCCTTGACCAGGTCGCGCACCACGATCGCGTGCTCTCTCGCGGCGGGGGGATCGCGGAACGGGGACACCGACAGGGCGGGGGCGTCGTTCAGCAGGCGCTTGGTGTAGTCGGCGGCCGGGGACGCCAGCACGTCCGGTGTCGGTCCCTGCTCCTCGATCCGCCCGCCCTTCATCACGACCAGCCGGTCGGAACGGCCGGCGGCCACGGCCAGGTCGTGGGTCACCAGCAGCAGCGCGGTGCCGGACTCCGCGCGCAGGTCGTCGATGAGGTCCAGGATGCGCCGCTGTACGGTCACGTCCAGGGCGCTGGTGGGCTCGTCGGCGATGATGAGGCGGGGTTCGAGCGCGATCGCGATGGCGCCCATGGTCTCCTGCAGGTTGGCGTTGACCCGGCTCAGCGAGCGCTGCGCCCTACGGGTGCTGACC
>NZ_JBFAMX010000037.1:0-40270 GCF_040659615.1 Nonomuraea sp. NPDC049784 | reverse complement strand
GGTCGCTGGCGTCCAGTAGCCGGCCGCGGGCGGCGAGCACGAGCCGGTCGTCGATCTGTACGTCGGTGTCGGCCGCGGCGGGGTTGGTGCACGGGGTCTGGCCGGTGGTGGCGAGGATGCGCCAGGCTCCGGGCTCGGACTGGTCGTCCGGGGTGGGCTCACTGAGGCGTTCGAGCAGGGTGACCGAGTCCAGCCCGAACGTCTCGCGCAGGCGGCCGAGCAGCGACGGAAGTGCCGCCTCGCCGCGCAGCACGTGCCCAGCCAGCGTGGACAGCGCCTCGGCGTCGGCGCGGGCGCGGGCTGCTTCTCTTGTACGGCGGGCGGCGATGTCCACGATCGTGCTGACCGCGGCCGCCACCAGCACGAACACGACCAGCGCGAACAGGTTCTCCGGGTCGTTGATGGTGAACTCGCCGATCGGCGGCGTGAAGAACCAGTTGAGCAGGAGCGATCCGCCGACGGCCGCGGTGATGGCCGGCCACATGCCGCCGGCCAGCGCGACCCCGACGGTCAGGCAGAGGAAGAAGAGGATCTCGCTGGGCAGCGACAGCACGTCCCTGAACGGCCACAGCAGGGCGGTGAGCAGCGGCATCCCGGCCACCGCCAGCACCCAGCCGGTCAAACGGCGCTTCGTGGTCAACGCCGCCCGGGAGCGTTCGGGCCGGCTGCGGCCCTTCTGCGCCTCCTCGTGGGTGATCATGTGGACGTCGATGGAGCCGGACAGGGCCGTGGTCTCGACCCCGACGCCGCGCGAGAAGACCTGCGCGAAGCGGCCCCTTCTCGACGCCCCGAGCACGAGCTGGGTGGCGTTGACGCCGCGGGCGAAGTCGAGCAGGGCTCGCGGGATGTCGTCGCCGACGACCTGATGGTAGGTGCCGCCCATGCTCTCCACGAGGGAGCGCTGGCGGGCCAGGTTCGCCGGGTCGCCCCCGCCCAGCCCGTCGGCGCTGGAGACGTGCACGGCCAGCAGGTCGGCGCCCTTGGTGCGGGCGGCGACGCGGGCCGCGCGGCGTACCAGAGTGTCGCCTTCCGGGCCGCCGGTGAGCGCGACCACGACGCGTTCGCGGGTCTCCCAGGTGGTGGCGATGCCGTGCTCGGCCCGGTAGCGGTCGAGCTGGTCATCGACTTTTCCCGCGACCCAGAGCAGGGCCAGCTCGCGGAGGGCGGTCAGGTTGCCGACCCGGAAGTAGTTCGACAGGGCCGCGTCGAGCTTCTCGGGTGCGTAGACGTTGCCGTGCGCCATCCTCCTGCGTAGGGCTTCCGGGGACATGTCGACCAGTTCGACCTGGTTCGCCCGCCGGACCACCTCGTCGGGCACGGTCTCGCGCTGCGGGATGCCGGTGATCTCCTGGACGACGTCGTTGACGGACTCCAGGTGCTGGATGTTGACCGTCGAGATGACGTCGATGCCGGCATCGAGGATCTCGTCGATGTCCTGCCAGCGCTTGACGTTCCTGGCGCCTGGCACGTTGGTGTGGGCCAGCTCGTCGATCAGCGCGATCTTCGGCTTGCGCGCGATGACGGCGTCCACGTCCAGCTCGGTGAAGGTGGCCCCGCGATAGACCAGCGCCTTGCGCGGGATCACCTCCATGCCCTCCAGGAGGGCCGTGGTGCGGGGGCGGCCGTGGGTCTCGACGAAGCCCACGACCACGTCCCGGCCGCGCTCCAGCCCGCGGCGGCCCTCGCAGAGCATCGCGTACGTCTTGCCCACCCCAGGCGCCGCGCCGAGGTAGACCCTTAGCCGCCCCCGCATGTCACCTCCCGTCGAGTGCGAGGTTGAGTTCCAGGACGTTCACCGCCGGCTCGCCCATGAAGCCGAGCGCCCGGCCCGTCGTGTTCTCGCCGATCAGCGCCTTGACCTGCTCGACGGAGATCCCGCGCTCCTTGGCCACGCGAGGCGCCTGCAGCTCGGCGTAGGCGACGGAGATGTGCGGGTCCAGGCCGGAGCCGCTCGCCGTGACGGCGTCGGCGGGCACGGCGGGCGTGCCCGCGTTCCCCTTGATCGGGACGGTCCGGCCCGCGGCGTAATCCTCGCCCGGCTTGGCGCACTCCACCTTCAGCCCTTGATACTCCGGCACGAACGGGGTGGCGGGGCAGGCCTGGTTGACGCTGACCGCCCGGTCGGGGAACACCTTCAGCACCGCACCCACACCGTCAGTGGTGCAGAACGGGCGGGCGCCGCTGACGCCCTCCAGCTCGCCGACTGCCTTGGAGCGGGCGCAGACCTGGGTGAGCAGCGACTGCTTTCCCTCGTCCGGGTTGCCGTCGGCGTCCTTGGCGCCGGGCACCGGCAGCACGTCGACGATGTCTTCGGGGCCGAGGTTGCTGGCGCCCGTCGAGGTCGGGTCGTAGCCGTCGCCGGCGGCCGACGGGCGGGACTGGAAGTACTTCTTGACCGGGTTGCCGTCGGCGTCGGTGAAGGACTGGCCGATGATCGCGCTGCCCGCGTCCTTTCCGCCGGCCTGCACGATCGACCCGTTGGCGTTGCCGTTGAACAGCGCCTGGGCGACGCCGGTGGTGACCAGTGGGTAGGTCAGGCCGAGCAGCACGGTCAGGACGACGACCGCCCGGATCGCGGCGAGATGCTGGCGGATCCAGCTAGGCATGCGTTCCATTTATGACATCCCCGGAAGGAACTGAATGAGCAGGTCGATGATTTTGATGCCGATGAACGGGGCGATGATGCCGCCCAGGCCGTAGACGTAGAGGTTGCGGGAGAGCAGCTTCGAGGCGCTGGAGGGCCGGTAGCGCACGCCGCGCAGGGCCAGCGGGATCAGCGCGATGATCACCAGCGCGTTGAACACGACCGCCGACAGGATCGCCGACTGCGGGCTGGCCAGGCGCATGATGTTCAGCGCGTCCAGGCCGGGATAGACCGCCGCGAACATCGCCGGGATGATCGCGAAGTACTTGGCGATGTCGTTGGCGATCGAGAACGTGGTCAGCGCGCCCCGGGTGATGAGCAGCTGCTTGCCGATCTCGACGATCTCGATGAGCTTGGTCGGGTTGGAGTCGAGGTCGACCATGTTCCCGGCCTCTTTGGCGGCCGAGGTGCCGGTGTTCATGGCGACGCCGACGTCGGACTGGGCCAGGGCGGGGGCGTCGTTGGTGCCGTCGCCCGTCATAGCGACCAGCCGGCCGCCCTCCTGCTCCTTCCTGATCAGCGCCAGCTTGTCCTCAGGCGTCGCCTCGGCCAGGAAGTCGTCCACCCCGGCCTCGTCGGCGATGGCCTTGGCGGTCAGCGGGTTGTCGCCGGTGATCATGACAGTGCGGATGCCCATCCGGCGCATCTCGTCGAAGCGTTCGCGCATGCCCTGCTTGACCACGTCCTTGAGGTGGATGACGCCGAGCACGCGGCCCTTCTCCGCGACGACAAGCGGGGTGCCGCCCGAGGCGGAGATGCCGTCCACGAGGTGGCCGACCTCGTCGGTGGGATGGCCGCCGGCATCGCGTACCCACTTCATCACCGCGGTGGCCGCGCCCTTGCGGACCTCCCTCCCGTCCAGGTTGACGCCGGACATGCGGGTCTGAGCGGTGAAGGGCACCCACTGGGCGTGGGCCAGCTCGCCCGGTTGGCGCTCCCGCAACCCATACTGCTGTTTCGCGAACACCACGATCGAGCGGCCCTCCGGCGTCTCGTCCGCCAGGCTGGACAGCTGCGCCGCCTGCGCCAGGTCCGCCTCGCTCACCCCCGCCACCGGGACGAACTCGCTGGCCTGCCGGTTGCCCAGCGTGATCGTGCCGGTCTTGTCCAGCAGCAGCGTGGAGACATCCCCCGCCGCCTCCACCGCGCGCCCGGACATGGCCAGGACGTTGCGCTGGACGAGACGGTCCATGCCCGCGATGCCGATGGCCGACAGCAGGGCGCCGATCGTGGTCGGGATCAGGCAGACCAGCAGCGAGACCAGCACGATGCCGGTGACCCCGTCGCCGGTCAGCGCCAGGGAGTCGGGCACTCCCGGGTTGATGGACTTGGAGTAGATGGCCAGCGGCTGCATGGTGGCGGTGGCGACCAGGAAGATGATCGTGAGCGCCGCGAGGAGGATGTTGAGGGCGATCTCGTTGGGCGTCTTCTGCCGGTTGGCGCCCTCGACGAGAGCGATCATGCGGTCGATGAAGCTCTCGCCGGGCTTCTGGGTGATCTGGACGATGATCTTGTCGGACAGCACCTTCGTGCCGCCGGTGACGGCGGAGCGGTCGCCGCCGGATTCGCGGATCACCGGGGCGGACTCGCCGGTGATGGCCGACTCATCCACCGACGCGATGCCCTCGATCACGTCGCCGTCGCCGGGGATGATCTCGCCGGCCTCGACGATGACGATGTCGCCTTGCTGGAGCTCGGGAGCTCTGATGACGTCCCACTCGGCCGAGGTGCGGCTCTTGAGCCGGCGGGCCTGCGTGTCGGTCTTGGCCTTGCGCAACGTGGCGGCCTGGGCCTTGCCGCGGCCCTCGGCCACGGCCTCGGCCAGGTTGGCGAAGACGACCGTCAGCCACAGCCAGATCACGATGGCCCAGGCGAAGAACGACGGGGTGGCGACCGCCAGCACGGTGGTGAACACGGCGCCGATCTCGACGATGAACATCACCGGGTTGCGCCACAGCGTGACCGGGTTGAGCTTCTTCATCGCGTCCGGCAGCGACCTGAGCATCTGTTTCGGATCGAGCAGACCGCCGCCCACGCGGCCGTTCCGCTTCGGCGCCGGGACCTGGCCCGGCGCATCGAGCACGGGGGTTGACATGTTACGAAAGTCCTTCTGCGATGGGGCCGAGCGCGAGGGCCGGGAGGAAGGTGAGGGCGACCAGGATGATCGTCACGCCGACGACCATGCCGACGAACTGCGGCCGGTGCGTCGGCAGCGTGCCCGCGCCCGCGGGCACCGGTGCCTGCTGGGCCAGTGAGCCGGCCAGCGCCAGCGTCAGGATGATCGGCAGGAACCGGCCGAACACCATGCACAGTCCGAGCGCCACGTCATACCAGGGCGTGTTGACCGTGATCCCGGCGAACGCCGAGCCGTTGTTGTTGGAGGCGCTGGTGAACGCGTACAGCACCTCGGACAGGCCGTGGGGGCCGCTGTTGAGCATGCTCGCTCGCTGCTCCGCCGAGCCCATCGCGAACGCGGTGCCGATCAGCACCAGCACCGGCGTGACCAGGAAGTACATCGACGCCAGCTTGATCTCGCGGGAGCCGATCTTCTTACCGAGGTACTCGGGGGTGCGGCCGACCATCAGACCCGCCACGAACACCGTGATCACGGCCAGGATCAGCATGCCGTAGAGACCTGACCCGACGCCGCCGGGGGCGACCTCGCCCAGCATCATGTTGAACAGCGTCATCATGCCGCCGAACGGGGTGAAGGAGTCGTGGAAGGAGTTCACCGCACCCGTGCTGGTCAGCGTCGTCGAGGCGGCGAAGGTGGCGGAGTTGGAGATGCCGAAGCGGATCTCCTTGCCCTCCATCGCCGCTCCCACCGCCTGCGGTACGGTCGCGTTGCCGGACAGCTCGAAGACATTGGTGAGCACGATGCTCGCGAGCGCGATGATGCCCATCACGGCGAGGATGGCGTAGCCCTGCTTGACCTGGCCGACCATCTTGCCGAAGGTGCGCGTCAGCGAGAACGGGATCACCAGGATCAGGAAGATCTCGAACCAGTTCGTCCAGCTCGTGGCGTTCTCGAAGGGGTGGGCGGAGTTGGCGTTGTAGAAGCCGCCGCCGTTGGTGCCCAGCTCCTTGATGACCTCCTGGCTCGCGACCGGGCCGCCGGTGATCGACTGGGTGCCGCCGGTCAGCGTGGTCACCTCGTGCAGGCCGGAGAAGTTCTGGATCAGCCCGCCGGCCACCAGGACGAGGGCGCCGACGAAGGCGATCGGCAGCAGGATGCGGACGGTGCCGCGTACCAGGTCCACCCAGAAGTTGCCGATCGTGTCGGACGTGCGGCGGGCGAAGCCGCGTACCAGGGCGATGGCCACCGCCATGCCCACCGAGGCGGACACGAAGTTCTGCACGGCCAGGGCGGCCATCTGGGTCAGGTGGCCCATCGTGGACTCGCCCGAGTAGGCCTGCCAGTTGGTGTTGGTGACGAAGCTGATCGCCGTGTTCCAGGCGATGTGGTCGGTGACGGGCTTCATGCCCAGGCTCAGCGGCAGTTTGTCCTGCAGCCGCTGGATGCCGTACACGACCAGGATCGAGATCACCGAGAACGCCAGCACGCTGCGCGCGTACACGCCCCAGCTCTGCTCGGCATCCGCACGCACCCCCAGCAATCGGTAGATGCCGCGCTCGACGACGTTGTGCTTGGTGGTCGTGTAAGCCCGGTACATGTAGTCGCCCAACGGCTTGTACACCAGAGCCAGGGCGACGATCAGGGAGATTATGAAGATCATCCCTGCCGCGGTCATGCTCATCAGAAACGCTCCGGGAAGAGCAGGGCCGCGACCATGAAGATCACCAGGCCGACGACTACGACAAGGCCAGTGGCATTGACGGCGCTCACAGCCGCTCCACCGCCTTTACCACGAGCCCGAAGATCACGAAGATCGCGATCGTCAGGGCGACGAAGATGACGTCGGCCATCCCCACTCCTCAATCTGGATATGTTGTTTCGGCCGCGCCTCAACCGGGGCGGCTACAAGGCAAGCAAACCCCGAGATTTGGGCGTTTTTGGCTTTCTTGACGGGTTCCATACGGCCTGAGCCTGATTTTTAACGGCATCCCTACGCGCGGCTTCGCGCACCGCCTTCGTGCCACGTCGGGACCCCGTAGAAGCTCGCCCCCGAACCGTTCAGGACCTGTCAAGACCGGCTGCCACCCCGCCCGCGACACCGTCCGGTCCATCGCCCGCGCCGGGTTCACCTCGAGCGTCTCGACCGCTTCGATGTCGACCCGGATCTCCCATGTGCTCGGGGCCGCGCGGCGCCCGTAACGCTCCTTGACGGCCTCACCACTCGCGCCGCCTTTCCGGTACTTTGTGCTCTGGAGCGCCGGGAAGTCTGGTCGGCATACGCAGCGGGTAGCCGAGGAGACGTGGTGCAGAGCGTGCAGGTGGTGCTTTTTCTGGTTGCGCTGGCGACCGTGGTGGCCACTTTCGCCGATCGGATCAGTGTGCCCGCCCCGTCGTTGCTGGTCGTGGCCGGTCTCGGCGTGGGGCTGCTGCCGTTCTCGGAGCAGATCCACGTCAGCCCCGAGATCGTCAGCCTGGTGGTGCTGCCGCCGCTGCTGTACGCGGCCGGCGAGGAGCTGTCGTGGCCGGAGCTCAAACGTCTGTGGCGGCCGGTGTCGCTGCTCGCGGTGGGGCTCGTGGTCGCCTCCGCCGCCGCGGTCGGCTTCTTGACGGCGTGGCTCACGCCGCTGCCGCTGGCCCTGGGGTTCGTGCTGGGAGCGGTCCTGTCGAGCACCGACCCGGTCGCCGTCACGGCGCTGGGCCGCAGGCTCGCGCTGCCGCCCCGGCTGCAGACGCTGGTCCAGGCCGAGAGCCTGTTCAACGACGCCACGAGCCTGATCCTGTTCCGGATCGCGGTCGCGGCGGCGGTGGCCGGGGGTGTCGCCGGCTGGAGCGGTGTCGCCGTGGACTTCCTGCGCCTGGCCGGGGGCGGGGCGGTGGTCGGCGCCGTGGTGGCCGCGGGTGTCTCCTTCGTACGGCGGCGCACGGAGGACCCCATCTTGGAGAGCGTGATCGCCCTCGTGACCCCGTACCTGGCCTACGTCCTGGCCGAGGCCGTCCACGGGTCGGGCGTGACCGCGGTGGTGGTGGCGTCGGTGATCCTCGGCATCAAGGCCCACCAGCTCACCAACTCCGGGATCCGGCTGCAGCTGACCGCGGTCTACGGAACGGTGATCTTCGTGCTGGAGAGTGTGGTCTTCAGCCTCATCGGGCTGCAGCTGCCCAGCCAGATCCGGCAGCTCACCGGCGCCGAGCAACCGTGGGTGGCGGCCGTGCCGGCCATCGTGGCCGTCCTGGTCCTCGTCCGGGTGGCGTGGATGTTCCCGCTGGCGGCGTTGCAACAGTGGCGCAGAGAGCGGCGGCTCCGGCCGACCTGGCAGGTGCCCGCGGTGATCTCGTGGGCGGGGGCGCGTGGCGTCGTGCCGCTGGCCGCGGCCCTGTCCATCCCGCTCACCACGGCCGCGGGCCAGCCGTTGCCGCATCGCAGCCTGCTGATGGTGCTGGCCACGGGCGTGATCGTGGTCTCCCTCATCGTGCAGGGCTTCACTCTGGCGCCGCTGGTCAGGCTGTCGGGCCTGGCCGTCGCCCCTGACCGCTCCCGTTCGGAGTACCTCAAGGTGTGGCGCCGGCTCGGGGAGAGGGCGGGCGAGTACGTAGACGAGTTGGAGGACCTGGAGGTGGTGTCTCCTGCGGTGCTCCATCATGTGCGCCGGTCCCTGCAGTTCGAGCTGGACCAGGAGTCGGAGCCGAAGCCCGGTGGCTACAACCAGGTGCGGCGGCAGGTGCTAGCCGTGCAGAGTACGGAGCTCAGCCGGATGTACGCGGCAGGCGAGGTGAGCGAAGACACCCGCCGCCGCATGCAGCGTCACCTGGACCGGCAGGACCTGCGCTTCACCAAGGAATAGAACGCCCGTAAAAGTGCCGTAGACGGGCGTCAAAACGGCGTCCAGGTTCCGTAGAGACGGGCGTCTAGCGGCTCCTCCCCGGCGAACATGAGGAGAATCCCCACGTAGGAGCCCTGTTGATGCCCAGCGTCGTCACGCCCGCGACCGTCGCCCACTCGTACCGGCTCGGATCGCACACCATCATGGTCGTCATCGCGCTCGTGGCCGGCTGCGCCGCCGGCGTCCTGGTCACCGTCTCGGTCGCCGACGCGATCCGCGCGTATCGCGCCACCCACCATCAGGTCGTCGCCCAGGTCGTCGAGGAGAAGGCCATCGTCGCCCAGGTGACCTGGAAGGACGAAGCCGGCGTACAGCGCACCGGCCAAGTGCGCACACCGCTGGACCACGTTTCCGACACGCGCGCCCGGATCTGGCTCGACCGCCAGGGCCGGCCGGCGCCGCGTCCTTTCGGACCGGTTGAGATCGTGTTCGGCTTCCTGGTCGCCGGCACTGTGGCCGGCGGAGTGACGTGGATGGCGTTGTGGCAGGCCCGCTCCCTGGCGCACCGATGGGTGGCCAGGAAAGCGGTCAAGGACCTGGACGAGCGCTGGCGCGACTACGCCCGCAACGGGTGATACCCGCCAGTCAGGGTGCGCGCTTGGCCTCCTCCTCCAGCAGCCAGGCCGGCTTGGCCTTGCGCGGCGGCCGGTACAGCCGCTTGACGGCGGTCGCCAGCGGGACGAGTGAGGCGACGATGAGCAGGACCACCACGACGTCGAGGACGTCCCGCGAGGGGAGCCAGCCGTAGGCCGGCACCAGCGTCCACATGGCCAGGGCGATCCCGGCCGGGCGCTGCGCGAAGCCGAGGTTGCGGAACTCCCTGGGCAGGTCGGGGTCGAAGTAGCGGCGCGACCAGGTACTGCCCGCGCCCGCCCCGAGGTCCTCGCGGCCGGTGTCTCTGGACCATTGGGTGAGCCCGCCGTCCACTGCGGTGGCCACGAAGCCGAATCTGTTCAGGATGCCGCCTGCCTTGCCCAGGCGGCCGGCCCACTTGATGGCGCGGGCTTCGCTGCGGGCGCGCGCGGCCTTGACGGTCAGGTTGCCGCCTGCGTACCCGATCTGGATCGCGTTGCGCGAACCCGAGTCTGCAGGTCAGAGGCTCTATCCTGGCCGCGCAGCCACTCAACGCGAAGGTTCGGCGGAGTGGATGCAGAAGCATTGTGCTGAGCTTGACGGGTTGTATGGCCGCGCCCCGTACCAGCCGGATCATCGGTCGGTATCGTTCGGCAGGGTGTGCCGGGCATTCAGCGCCACAGACACTCGCGCGGAGGGGGATCGCCGTGACCGATCGGCAGCGAGGGGCCTCGTCGGACGGATCCGCGCCGGGGGCGGTGAGCCACAGTCCGAGCGCGCACGACGCGGTACGGCTAGCGTTGGTGGTCGGCGCGCTCGGTGTGGTGTTCGGTGACATCGGGACCAGCCCGATCTACACCCTGCAGACCGTGTTCAATCCGAGCGACCCGCACCCCGTCCCGGTGAGCACCGAGAACGTGTTCGGGGTGGTGTCGCTCGTGTTCTGGTCGGTGATGATCATCGTCACGGTCACCTATGTGCTGCTGGCGATGCGCGCCGACAACGACGGCGAGGGCGGCATCATGGCGCTGATCACGTTGCTTCGGCGGTGGAGCGGACAACAGGGCCGGCGGGCAGCGGTCGTGCTGGCGGGGCTGGGCATCTTCGGCGCTTCGCTGTTCTTCGGGGACAGCATGATCACCCCGGCGATCTCGGTGCTGTCCGCGGTCGAAGGGCTCAAGGTCGTCCAACCGTCGCTGGGCGAGGCGGTCGTACCGATCACCGCAGTGATCATCGTGGTGCTGTTCGTGGTGCAGCGCAGGGGGACCGCAGCGGTTGGCCGGCTGTTCGGACCTGTGATGATCATCTGGTTCCTGGCCATCGGCGCGTGCGGCGTCGCCGGCATTGTCGACCACCCGGAGATCCTCAGGGCGTTGTCGCCGACATATGCGCTGGACTTCCTGGTCGGCCATTTCGGCACCGCCTTCTTCGCCTTGGCCGCGGTCGTGCTCGCGGTCACCGGCGCCGAGGCACTGTATGCAGATATGGGGCACTTCGGCCGCCGGTCGATCACCCGGGGCTGGCTGATCCTGGTGTTTCCCGCGTGCGTGCTCAGCTACCTCGGCCAGGGGGCGCTGATCCTCGACGGTCCGCAGCACATCAGCAGCCCGTTCTTCCTTCTCGTGCCCGAATGGGGACGGCTGCCGATGGTCCTGCTGGCCACGGCGGCCACGGTGATCGCCTCCCAAGCCGTTATCACTGGCGCGTACTCGGTCGCGTCCCAGGCCGCCCAGCTCGGCTACCTGCCGAGGCTACGGGTGGCGCACACCTCCGAGTCCAGGATCGGCCAGATCTACGTCCCGTGGATCAACTGGCTGCTGATGGTCTCAGTGCTCACCTTGGTCTTCGCCTTCCGCAGCTCGACGGCATTGGCCTTCGCGTTCGGCATGGCGGTGACCGGGACGATCACCATCACCACCCTGCTGCTGTTCTACGTCGCCCGCTGGAAGTGGGGAACGCCGTTGTGGCTGGTCGGTCTCGGGGCGACCGCGCTGCTGCTGGTGGACCTGCTGTTCGTCGCGGCAAACCTGACCAAGCTGATCCACGGGGCGTGGCTGCCGCTGCTGATCGGCCTCACAGCGTTCACCGTCATGACCACCTGGCATCGGGGCCGCGAGACCGTCACCGCGGAGCGTAAACGGCGCGAGGGATCGCTGCGCGAGTTCATCGGCGGACTGCGGAACAAGAAGTTGTTGACGCAACGGGTTCCAGGGACGGCCATCTTCCTGAACCGTGGCAAGGAGACCGCGCCGCTGGCGCTTAGGGCCAACGTCGAGCACAACCACGTGCGGCATGAACACGTCGTGATCATGTCGCTCGAGACCGAGCCAGTGCCCCGCGTTCCCGCGGACGAGCGGATCGTCGTCGACGACCTCGGCTACGCCAAGGACGGGATCATCCACGTAACTGCTCGGTTCGGCTACATGGAAACGCCGGACGTGCCCGGCTCGCTGCGGATGCTCGACCCGGCCATCACCGAGGGGCAGCTGCAGCTTGATGAGGCGTCCTACTTCCTGTCGAAGATCGAGCTCAGGCGCGGGACCGCGCCGACGATGGCGCCCTGGCGCAAGCGGCTGTTCGTGGCGGCCTCCTACATCACCGCCGACGCCGCCGAGTACTTCGGCCTACCGCGCGATCGCACGGTCATCATGGGCTCACAAATCGAGGTCTAGGCATGGCTCTCCTCTGGTGAGACGAGCTGGGCGGCCTCGAAGCTGCGCAGGCGGGCCAGCCGCTGCCGGTAGCTCATCGCGGGCAGGACGGCGGCCCACGCCTTGTCGGTCAGTTCACCGCCGAGCCAGACCGCCACCTGCTCCCAGCCCATCGCGGCCATCAGCCGGCTTCGGGTCACCGAACGGCACGCCGTCGAACTCATCCACGCCGCCGGCACCGGCGCCGTGCTCACCCTGCTGTCCGTTCCACCGGAGGACCGGGACCTCGACCTTGCCGACGCGATGTACGAGGCAGTGACGCAACTGATCCTCACCGACGTGCCGACGGTTCCCGGAAAGCACGACCGCGGCGACTGTCGCCTTTCGGGCCCCGACGCCTGACGTCGTCCCGGCTGCCGGTCTCCGCGCCGGCCGTCAGCTACCGAATTCGTAGCGCAGGTACAGCCCTGCGTCACGGATGACAGGGACGGACTGGATCAGCTTGACGAGAATCTGGTAGGCGATGGGCAGGCCGGGAGCGCGGCCCTGCAGGACGACACCGCTGACCACGTCGGTGCAGTGCAACTGCGGGACGGCGCGCTCCAGGTCGTCGGGGCCGTTGATCGCCCAGTGCATGGTGGCCCCGAAGTGACGGTGCACCAGCTTGTTCTGCCGGCGCAGGGCATAGGAGTTGTGGGTGTCGAGGATGACGGCCCCGCGGGCGAAGTGGTCGGTAAGGCGGCGGAACAGCGACTGTCCCTCCTCCGGCTGGAGGTACATGGTCAGCCCTTGCGCCACGATCAGCGTGGGCAGATCGGGCCGGATCTGCTCCAGCCAGTCCGGCTCGGTCACGGACGAGCCGATCAGGTGGTAGTTGTCGCGGCTCGGGAAGATCTTGCGGCGGACCTCGGCCACTTCGGGGTAGTCGACGTCGTACCAGGTCACGCCCGCCCCCGGAGCGACCCGCCAGACGCGCGAGTCCAGGCCGGCACCCAGGTTCACCACGGTGGCCCGTTCATGCTGGGCCAGGAACTGGGCGGTCCAGCCGTCGAAGTGCTTGGCGCGGGTGGTGACGGCGAGCGCCGTGAGCTTCGGTGAGAGCTTCAGCCGCGCGAAGTCGTAGTCGACCTTCTCCAAAGCCTGTGCGGCGACGGTGTCGCCGAGGATGCTCGGGGTGGCGTGCGCGTCGTGAGCCAACCCGTACAGCATGATCAGCGACGTGCCCATCGCCTCGTCCAGTCGTACCTTGACGCCTGCCATGTGCAAACTCCTTGCGCTCGCGGGTCAGGTCCCGGGGAAGGGTCAGACTTCCTCGACTTCGAACGATGTCGCCTGCGGCAGATAGCCGGCCAGGTCGGCCAGCCACTGCCGGTAGAGATCGGCCAGCTCGCCCGCCGCGGCCCGCAGCGTGGCCTCCGACGGCTCGGTGGCGGGCTCGAAGGCCCGGCGCAGTGTGGTCACCAGGGCGTCGGCCTTGGCCTCCAGATCCAGCTCCGCGCCCGGGATGTCATCGGTGCCCGGTGGACCGGCTTCAAGCAGGTAAGAGCCGAGTACCGCGGCGGAAAGCCGGTAGAACAGGGTCGGATCGGTCGCGGGATCCTCGGCCAGCAGGCCGTGCTCGTACAGGATCGTCAGATAGCGCGCCGTCGTGTCGACCTTGCCTAGGACGTAGTGCGATCCGGCTTCGCTCCGCGTCAGCACCTCGCCGAGCATGACGTGGTCGCCGGTGGCCAGCGCCTTGACCACCGGGCTGCGCATGGTCAGCAGGAACGACCGGCGGATCGAGCGATGCAGCCGGACCTCGGCCGGATCGGCACGCACCGCGGCGAACTGCGCGGCGACCAGCCGGGCCGTGCTCCGGGCGAGCACGGCCGCGAACAGGTCCCGTTTGCTCGTCCAGTAGAGGTACACGGTTCCCTTGCCCACGCCGGCCCGGCCCGCGACCTCGTCGATGGTGACCTTGCGATAGCCGTACGCGAGGAGCAACTCCTCCGCAGCGTCGAGGATGCGAGACACCTTCACTTGCGACACGAGCAACCCCAGACCTGACCGACTGACTAGATCCGTTTCCTAGTCAGGATAGCCCGCAACGCCGGGAAAGGGGAAGATCATTTGAAGCACCGGGTGCGCTCGACCGCTGGCGGGTGGCCGGGCTCCCGTACGGACTGGGGCGATCGCCGCCGTAGGCCTCCTTCTCGGCACCCCAGATAACGGACGCATCGTCTGGGCCGGTAACTACTCGGCTGGCTTCTTCTGATCCACCGGATCTGGGATTCGAGGGTCTGCGCCGACATCGGATGATCATCGCGCCGGCCATCAGGCTCGCTGGTCAGACCTAGATCAGATCCACCGGCGATCAGAGGCTCCCAACCGAGCAGCGCGCAAATTCGAGGCTAGCCTTTCATGAGTTGGGCGAGGCGGTCCCACGCTGGGGATGAGGCTCCGGGCTGGGATTGCGCGGCCAGTCGGGCGATAGTCGGGTTGTGGACGGGGCGGGTCTCGGATCGGCTGTGGTGATGGGTGAACCAGTTCCGGGTACGGTCGGCGAGGTCGGGCAGGCGGGGATCGTTCGGCGACCAGTCGTAGGCGGCGTCATGTTCGAGGTAGAGGGCGCGGAAGTCGGGATCGGTCATGAGCTCGCGTTTTTCGGAGATCCAGAGGGAGGCGTCCTCGGGTGAGGCGGTTTGCATGAGGATCCAGCCGTCGCGTTCCAGGTGTATCTGGCGTTCGCTGACGCCGAGCCGGCGCAAGTCGTCGAGATAGTCGGCGACTTGCGGGGAGACGAAGAGCCGGTCGTCGCCGCGCAGTTGGGCGAGTTGGTCGCGGGTCCGCTGCAGCTGCACGATGCGGTCTTGGAGGTTGTGGTCGATCTCGGCGATGGCTGCCGTGAGCGCGTCGGTGCCGGCGTCAAGGAGGTCTTTGATGCGGGCCAGTGGCACGCCCGCATGGGCCAGGGTCCTGATCTTGACGAGGTCGATGGCGTCTTTGGCGGTGTAGCGGCGGTAGCCGGAGGAGTCGCGGCCGGGCTCGGGGAGCAGGCCGCGCTCGTGATAGTGGCGGATGGCTTTGATGGTCACTCCGGCGTAGTCCGCGAGCTGGCCGATCGTGAGCATGCTGGACATCCTTCCACCCGGCTTGTCGGTCGGTATGGTCAGGTCCGTCGGGTCAGGCGGCCGCCGCCGTTGCGGAAGCGCGCTTGGCCGTCGCGGATGTCGTGGTAGGAGACGAGCAGCAGTCGCAGGTATCCGTCGAACGTCTCCAGTGGGTATCCGGCGGGCGCGAAGAGGCCGGGCCGGATGGGAATGTAGCGCTGCGGCGGGGCGGAGGTCATGCCGCCGGCGAACTCGGTGAAGATCTGCTTCTGCGATTCGTCCGCCGGTTCGTAGGTCATCCGCTCCTCGAGCTGACCATCGACGATGCTGACGTCGATGCGGAGCTGGTTGGAGCGGTAGGTGCCCACGTATGGGGTGAGGTCGACGTCCTGCTCCACCTGGGTGATCAGAGTGGGGATCTGGACGCCGAGATGCTCGCTCAGGGCCCACTGCAGGATCTGGTCCTGCAGCATGATCGCCCCCGGGGTGTTGCCGAAGGCGGTGAAGACCAGGTCGTGTTCGGGTACGACGCACAGGATGGACACGCCGCCGGGTGACGCGCCCGACATGGCGAGCACGGTGGTGTCGCCGAACGGGTAGCGCACCCAGCCCAGGCCCATCGGCGGGACGTTCGGGGTCGCCATGTCGTGCGAGGTCTGCTGCATCAGCGCGGTCGACTCGGCCGACAGGACGCGTGTGCCGGAGGGGGACACACCGCCCGCCAGGTGGGTGCGTCCGAAGGCGAGCAGGTCGGCGATGGTGCCGATCGGCGTGCCGCCGGCCGGCCCCCAGGTGTCGGGCAGCGTGAACATGCCTGTGGGCTTGGCCGCAATGGTCTCGGGGTCCAGGAAGTGGCCGACAGCCGTGCTGCGCAGGATGGCCTGCTCGGCTGAGGTGCTGGAGTCCTTCATGCCGACGGGTGCGTAGACGTCGCGCTCGAGCAGGTCGGGGAAGGACATGCCGGTCACCACTTCCAGCAGGCGGCCCGCGACGATCATGCCGCCGTTGGAGTAGCTGAGCTGCTCGCCGGGCTCGAACAGGGTGCCGCAGCTGCTCGCGAGGCCGGCGACGTAGGTCTTCAGAGCGTCGCGGCCCTTGGCGTCAGGGAAGAACAGGTCCGCGTCGATGCCGTTGGTGTGGGAGATCAGGTGCCGGACCAGGATCTTGTCCGCCGCGCCCGGTGCGGCCAGGGCGAATTCGGGAAGGTACTTCACCACCGGCGCGTCGAGCTCCAGCAGTCCTCGGTCGACCTGCTGCAGGACCAGCGTGGTGGTCAGGACCTTGGTGACAGAGCCGAAGAGGAATCCGGTGTCGTCGAGCATCGGTGCGCCGGTGGCGACGTTCGCGGTGCCGTGGGCGACGACGATCTGCTCGCCGGCGTGGTAGACGCCGGCGACAAATCCGGGGATGTTGTTGGACTCGCAGTGGGCGGCGATCTGCTCGCGGATCTGAGCTTCGACGGTGTGCAGTGCGTTGTTGTTCATGCAAGCCATCGTCTGAGCTTGACCCTGGGGCAAGGTCAAGCCCGGAACGCGGAAAATTGCCTTCCACGGCCGCGCCGACGGCCTGCGGTACCGTGCCGTCGCCCGCCAGTTCGGTGGCGTTGACCAGGCTCACGCTCAGCACGGCGATCACAGCCATCACCGCGACGATCGCGTATCCCTGCCGGTTGTCCCCAGTCATGCGGCCGACGACGCGCGGCAGCGCGAACGGGATCAGCAGGAACAGGAAGATCTCCAGCCAGTTGGTCCAGGTGGTGGGGGTTCTCGAAGAGGTGGGCCGAGCCGGCGTTGTAGAAGCCGCCGTCATTGGTACCGAACTCCTTGATGGCATCCATGCTGGCGACAGGGCCACCGGTGATCATCTGCTCGCCTCCGGCCGGTGTGGTGACGGGGTACGGCGCGGCGAAGTTCTGCACGACCCCTCCAGCCACCAGCACAAGCGCCGCCACGAACGCGACCGGGAGCAGCACCCGCACGACTCCCCGGAGTACGCCTGCCAGTCAGTGTTGGTTACAAACTGGCTGCGGTGTTCCGGGCTAGGTCGGGCGATACGGCCGGCATCCCGAGGCTGAGCCAAAGCCGGTCCTGGACCCCCTGCATGCCGCACAAGACCAGAATCGAGACCACCGAGAAGGCCGGCACGGACCGGAGGTAGACGCCCCAGCGCTGCTCGGCGCCGGGGTCGACGCCGACGAGCCGATACAGGACGCGCAAGTGCGCCCGACCCGAACTTCGGCCGGATCCTGGCCGCCTACGGGGGCATCTTCGTGGCCGGCTCGCTGGGCTGGGGCATCGTGGTCGATGGCTTCCGAACCGACCGGTTCGACGTGATCGGCGCGCTGATCTACCTGGCGGGCGTTGCGGTCATCATGTACGCCCCACGCTCCTAGGGCGTTCCCGTGATCATGTGACTGGGTGACGAAGCCAGATCCGGATCGAGGCGGCATCGACGGTGCTGCGCTCCTTGTAGCGGACAGGGTCGAAGGCGGGTACGGCTCGCGCGGCGGCGTGCCGGCCTGGACGCTGTTGGTGGTTGGCAGTCTCGCCAGCTCACCGGGATACCCGCGGGTCGGTTCCTGCCTACGGCCCGTCAGTTGCTTGCGAGTGGCCAGAGTACGAGGAGTTGGTTCACAGGGACCATGTGTGGCATCGAGCCCGGGGGCGAACGGAAGGGTAGTCGTTTTCGGGATCGATGGTCGTGTGGCCTGCCGGGTGCTAGGCCTTGCGGAAATGGCCTCTCGCCGACGGGACCGCGAGCAGGATGATGACGAGGAGCGAGCCCAGCGTGGTCAGGACGAGCTTGGCAATGTTGGCAGCGGGCAGCCAGCCGGGCATGACGTGCATGGCAGCGTCGATGAGGGCTTGCGCATCGATGCGCGCGAGCATGGAGTCCCCTGAGTTCTTGAACGAGGACTCCAGCAACTGAGCGGTGAAGAGTTGCTTGGGGATGATGACGACCCCAAGGGCGATGAGGATGGGCTGGAAGATCCAGGAAAGGATCCGGCCGATCCTCTTGCCCGCCAGGTTGAGCAGCGCCAAGGTCACCAGAATCAGGGCGAGCACGATGGCCAACGTCTCGCTTCCCCGGAAGTTGATGCCTTGCTGGGCCAGGACGGCGGCGGGGAGCCCCTGCCGCGCCATCTCAGTCTCGGCGGCCGCCTGAGCGCCTGCCCCGTACCGGAGAACGACGAAGGTGCCGAGCAGGAAGGGGATGACGGTCAGCAGTTGGAGCGTCGTGGCGATGACGACGCTGCTGGGGCGGCGCGTTTCCTGGTTGCGAACGTGAGTGATCATGGCTGCTCCTCGTCGAGCCAATTTGAACTAAGTGCAACCGTATGCTGACTGTTGAACTAAGTGCAAGTCGTAGAAGTCGAACTTTGTGCAAGCCTGTGAATATCCTGAGGCCATGCCGCGTGACACGCTGACGAGGGACCAGATCGTCCTGGCCGCCATCGAGGTCCTCGACGCCGAAGGCGTGAACGGCCTGAACATGCGGCGGCTCGGAGCCCAGCTGAACTCGGCGGCCACGGCGATGTACTACCACGTCAAGAGCAAGGACGAGCTGGTGGTGCTGGCCGCCGATCACGTCTTCGGCGAGATCGAGTTGCCGGATCTCGGCATGCTGGGATGGCGGGAGGTGGCGGGGAGGCTGGCGCGCGGCGCCCATGCGATGATTACCCGCCATTTCTGGTTGATACCGGCCATGAGCACGCATCTCATCTACGGCCCAGGCAAGGCCCGCTACGACGAGCACTGCCTGGCGGTCTACGAAGCCGCCGGCTTCAGCGATCGGGACGCCGACCAGGCCGCCGCCACGGTTCTGATGTACGTGATCGGCGCCGCGCAGGGCGAGGTCGCGGAGCAGGCCTGGCGGGCGCAGCTGCGCCGTGCAGGCGCGGACGAGGAGCAGCAGGTGCGCGAGACCATCGCGCACATCACCGAGGTCGCCCAGCAGTTCCCCCGGCTACGCGCCCGCACCGCACCCTCGGTGGACCCCACCGCCGCCCAGCCACCCGAGGCCACCTTCGAGTTCGGCCTGCACGCTCTCCTCGACGGTCTGCAAGCACGGCTCGCGGCCGGCTCGACGCACCCGCATTGACCGCCGGGAGAGCTGGGCAGTACACCGGCGCCGTCGTACATGTCGAATCCCGCTGATTCGGCATGAGCGCGATTCGGGCACGTCATCGCCCAGACTGTCGCAATCAGTACCGCCACAGGTCCTACGGGAGATCAATCACCGGCAATCGACGGCACGCCATCGGTCCACCGGTGTGATCTCGAGGTTCTTGGTAAATTGTCTTCGATCTCCACCTCGTGCGGGCTCGTCGGCTCTGTCCATGGTCGTGGACGTTCAGGTAGGCCAGTCTTAAGATGCTCGCGCCGGCTTCCGTCAGAAGGGCCAGTCCGCCGTACGTGCCATCTCGACGTGCGGGATCGCGGTGAACCAGCCGCTGGAGACGTCGGTGATCACGTGTTCCTGGCCCGGACCCGTGATGGCCTCGGCGGCTTCGGCTGCCTGGTCGGGATGGGTGAGCACGACGACCCTGTCCTGGCCGGTCACGTGGGCGCGGATGACCTGGGCCGGGCTCGCCGAGCCGCCCACGCCCTCACCGAAGCGGTCGAGTACGTCCAGCAGCGGCTCTCCCGGCCGGACCGTCACCGTGGCGACGGGCGTACCGAGCGCGACGACCTGAGCGTGGGAGGCGCGGCAGGCCAGCGCCGCGCCGAAGACCGTGGCGGCGTCCGCCCTGGTCAAGCCGGCGCTCGCAGGACCGGCCATGAGGTCGCCCCGGTCGATCAGCACGAGCGTGCGGCCGGGCAGCGCCGGAATGTTGGCCAGCGAGACCTCCATGGCCAGCCGGAGCGCGCGGCTCCAGCGCGAGCCAGGAACTGAGCGCAGGGCGGTGAAAACCTCCAGCGGCGTCACCCCGGAGCGCAGCACCGACGCGGGCTCCGCGAGCTCCCCGGCCACCTGATGGGCGATGTCGTCGGGCATCCCGTCGCGGTCGAAGGCGGCCAGGTGGGTGAGCCGGTCCCGGTAGGACATGGACGGCACCACGGCCGCCCAGGCCGGACCGGTCATCGTGCCGAGCAGCCAGCGTTGCACGGTGGCCCCGGTCATGGCGGCCTCCGCCAGCGTACGGGCCGCGCCGGAGCGTTCCAGCAGGATGGGCCGCCGGGCGGGAGGGAGCTGGTAGAGGGCTCGGCGGGCGCGAAGCAGGGAGAGCGATGCGGGGATGTCGTCGAGGTCGCCGCGCCTGCGAGCGACGGCGTGGCGGAACACGGCCGCCTGCCTCGTTCCCTGGGGAACCGGGTGCGTCAGCGACAGCACATCTGCGAAGCGCAACGGGGCGCCGGGGCCGTCGTAGGTGGCCAGGGCGAGCTCGTCGTAGAGCCGGGCGGCGGCGTCGGCGATGCCGCGCTTGACGGGCTGGGGGAGAGCTCTGCCGTACCAATGGAGCCAGTAGGCGAGCAGCTCGCCGGGCTCGTCGGCGCGGTGCAGGCACTGGTCGATCAGTTGCCGGGTGCCCGCGGAGCCGGTCTCGAGGCGGGCCTGCGCCAGCTCGGCGAGCGTGGCCAGCCGCAGGTTGCGCAGCGGGGCATGGCGGCCCATCCAGCCGAGCATCCGGATCAGCCAGCCCTCGTCGGTCCTGGCCAGCCGTGTTGCGAGAGCCACGTACCGCCCGCTCGGGACGCGGGCGTGCGCGTCGCCGAGCGCCCTGGCCGCGAGGAGGAGGATCTCCTTCTTGATCGTTTCCACGCTCGTCGAGGCGCGGGTGGTCATGGATGGTCAACTCCGGTCGATGCGAAGAGGGTGAAGGGGCCTCCCGAGAAAGGGGAGCCGACCGTGACACGGCATGCCCGGCCGTGTCTCGCGGTGGCCGCAGGCGCACCGGGAGGCCTCGTACCGGTCATCGGGGGATGGGGAGCGGCACGCCGCGGACCGCTGTGCTTGGCCCGCACTGCACGTGTCCTGGGAAGGACGGGATGTGTCAGCGCCCTCCACTATGCGCGGTTCCGAATACCGCCGCAAGCGACCTATACGGCCCCTTGATGCCTTTCGCGTATGAAGTGGATAAATGCCAGTAGAGATTCCCCGTGATCAGCCGAGGGACATGGCGTGCCGTCAATGTCACGTCAATATTTCCGCGGCCGGCGTCCGAATTGCGTAGCGATCGCGGATTGCGGCCGGCAACGGTTCTAGCGTCTGCCGTGTACGACTCTTCGCTGGAAGGAAGCAGATGTCAGAGCCCCGATTGTGCGTGCCCGTCACGGTGGGCACGTGCGCCTCGACCCTTCGGTTGTTCCGTACGGCCTCGGGCAAGCGGACGGCGGTCGCGTTCTCCTCGCCGCTCAAGCTGGCCAAGGTGCTCGGAGCCGGCCAGCAGTGGGTACTGCTGACCGCCCCGGCGCTGCGCGGCATGATCGCCGAGCTGGACGTCATCGGCATCGTCATCGACCCGGCGGGCACGATGACCAGGCCCGCGAAGCGGGTGGCCTGATGTGCATCCTGCACCAGGATCAGGCAGGGCAGGAGTCGCTGATAGCCGACGAGTCCTGCCCCGGATTCCAGCCGGTCGCGGGCGCTGAGGGGACACCTGAGGATTTTGCCGTGGGCGAGTCCGGCATGCGCTGCCACGCCTTCCCTCCTACGCAGCCGGAGTCCTAGAGGCCTCGATAGGCGCCGACCCGGATAACCGGCCCGCCGGTCGGTTGAGGCGTCAGGGACGGCCGGTGCCGGCGGTGTCGATCGCGGCGCCTGCCTGGTCCGCCAGTGTGACCGCGACCAGGCGGGCCTGCAGGCTCGGTTTGGCTCCCGGTGTGGGGTCCAGCATGAACCGGCCGAGGAAGCGGCCGTTTCCGAACGTGCGCAACTCGACCTCCGTGTCGGGCAGCCCTCGCCGGTCGACGTTCCAGCGTTTGCGACCCCAGGTCACGGTGCCGTCCTGGTCCAGTCGAGGGGGATGGCCGATCAGGGTGCCGTACTCGAAGCGGCAGCCCCGCAGGTGCAACAGGTCGGTGAGCTGGGCCGTGACGCGGTCGACCACCACGTTGGGTTCCTTGGCGCTCTGGGCCAGCGTGGCCGTGTCGCGGATCCGGGCCAGGTAGTCGGCGTCGGTGATGGCGATCACCTTCAACCGCCGGGCGCGGGCGGCCAGTTGCGATACCGCCAGGCCAACGATGAGCAGTAGGGCCGCGGTCTGGATGTCGGCGGGCCGGTTGATGGTGAAGCGCTGGTAGGGCTGGGTGAAGAAGAAGTTGAACCACACTGCGGCCGAGATCGCGGCCAGCGCGCCGGCCGGCCGGTGGCCTGCGGCGGCGACCGCGACCACGATCACGACCAGGACGAGAGCGACGCTGGTGTTGGGCAGAGCGTCGCGCCACGGCAGCAGCGCCGCCGTGGTGGCCGGTGGCGCCAGGAGCGCGGCCAGGAGCGCGATGCGATCCCTGTCGAGGTAGCGCACGAAGCCCGGCACCTCCTCGTCCACGTGTTTGCCGAGGTCAATGCCCTCCTCCTACCCAGCCGACGTCGTCCTAGCTTCCTCCGGGGAGCGCAACCATGGAGTGGACGCGCCTGGGCGTTGTTATCCAGAACGCTCGGTCCGGCCCCGGACGAGGCGGCGGCCGAGCAGGATCGCCAGCCATACGGCCAGCACGGTGCCCGTGCCGGTCACCATCGAGCCGAGCACGATCTCCGGCCGGCCATTCGGGGCCGGGGTGATGCGTTCGTGCGCATCCACCCAGACCCAGACGCGCGTGTCCGCGGCGTGGTCCAGAGACAACCGGGCTGTGCCTGTGTGGCGCTGCCCGTCCAGGCCGGTCCAGGCGATGTCCACGACGACGCCCTTGGGCACCCCGCGGCTGTGGTTCTCCATGACCTCTGCCTCGACCTGCCGGTGGGCGGCCACGTAGGAGTCCGCCTGCCGGGACAGCGACCCGGACGTCAGCAGCGCAGCGGCGCAGCCGGCCAGCGCGGCGATGACGATTCCCGGTAGCCGGACGTCCTCGCGGAGAAAGAATCGCCGGGGGCTCATGACGTACGGCTCCTCTCCGTCATTGTTTTCACCTCGTCAGCCCGTCGGCGATGGGGCCCAGGGACAGGGCAGGCAGGAAGTTCAGCAGCGCCAGGATCAGCGCGGCGCCCGTAGCCAGCACCACGAAGTTGATCCCATGAGGGCGCAGGGTGCCGGCCGTGGCGGGCGCCGGCTGCCGGCCCACCATGCGTCCGGCCAGCGCCAGGACGAACGCGATCGGCAGGTACCGGCCGCCGAGCATGGCGACGGTCATGGTGAGGTTGTAGAAGGGGGTGTTGCCGTTGAGCCCGGCCATGGCGCTGCCGTTGCTGTTGACGTTGCTGGTGTAGGCGTACAGCACCTCAGTGAGGCCGTGCGCGCCGACATTGCCCATCGACGAGCGCCCTTCGGGCAGGGCGATGGCAATGGCGGTGAAGGTCAGGACGAGCGTCGGGCCGACCAGGGAGTAGAGCATGACGTTCCGCATCTCGTGGTGGCCGATGCGCTTGCCCATGAGCTCCGGCGTGCGGCCGACCATGAGCCCGCCCAGGAAGACGGCGACGAGTACGGCCATGATCAACCCGTACAGTCCGCTGCCGGTGCCGCCGGGGGCGATCTCGCCCAGCATCATGGCGGCGAGGAGCACGCCGCCGCCCAGGCTGGAGAAGCTGTCGTAGGAGGAGTTGAGCGCGCCGTCGGCGCTGGCTGTCGCGGTGACGCCGAAGAGGGTGCTGCCCGGGATGCCGATGCGGGTCTCGGTGCCTTCGAACTGGCCGCCGACCGCCTGCGCGACCGTGCCGGTCTGCGCGCTCTGGGCCAGGTTGCCGGCGGTGAGCAGCAGGCCGAACAGGATGGCGACCACGGCGAGCATGGTCCAGCCGAGCTTGAGGTCGCCCGACATGCGGCCGAACAGGCGGATGAAGGCGGTGGGGACCAGCAGCATGAGCAGGATCTCGATGGCATTGGTCATCGCCGAGGGGTTCTCGAACGGGTGGGCGCTGCTGACGTTGAAGAAGCCGCCGCCGTCGCCGGACATGAGCTTGATCGACTCCCAGGAGCCGACCGGGCCGCCCAGGAGGGTCTGCGCGCCGCCGGCGAGGGTCTGTACGGTGTGGGGGCCGGACAGGTTCTGCTGCACGCCCAGGCCGATCAGCGCCAGGCCGAAGACCAGGGCCAGCGGCAGCAGCACGCGGACGATGCTGCGTACCAGGTCCACCCAGAAGTTGCCGAGCCCGGCCCCGCTGCGCCGCACCAGCCCGCGGATCAGGGCGAGCCCCGCGCACATGCCGACTGCGGCGGAGGCGAACGCCTGCACGCCCAGGCCCGCCATGAGCGTCAGGTACGTGTGCCCGACCGGCGACTCGCCTGCGTAGTTCTGCCAGCTGGTGTTGGTGGTGAAGCTGACCGCGGTGTGCAGGGCCATATCCCACGGCATGCCCTCGTGGCCGATGTTCCACGGCAGCACGCCCTGGAAGGTCAGCAGGCCGAACAGGACCACGATGCTGACCACGGAGAAGGCGAGCAGGGCGAGGAGATAGTGGCGCCAGTCCTGCTCGGAGTCAGGGTCGACGCCGCACAACCGATAGAGCGCGCGCTCGATCTTGAGGTGCCTGCCGCCGTCCAGCGCTCTGGCCATGTAGTCCCCGAGCGGGACGTGTACGACCAGCAGGACCGTCAGGATGAACAGCGCTTGCCAGAGCATGGTCAGGCCTTCCCATCATGCGCGAGCGTCAATGTCGGCACGTTCATGGGGGGCTCGCCGAGGAAGCGCAGCGTCTGGTTGACGCCGGTCATGGCCAGGGGATGGAGCAGGCGCACCGCGAGGGTGAGCAGCAGGTCCGCCCGGAGGGCGGCCGGCGTATGTTTCATGAGCGGATTCCTGGGATGAACTGAATGAGAAGGTTGATCAGCTGACGACCGCGGACGGCACGATCACGCAGCCCCGCCCGTATACCCGTGTGTCGGTGAGAAACCTGGATGCGCCGGCGAGGGCGTGGTCGTCATGCACATGGAAGTCCCGCTGATCCGGTTCCGGAACCACACTTGACGGGTTTGATACGGCAAATGCCCAAATCACTGCGCATGCTTGACGCGACAGGGTCTTCGGAGCCGGTCGCGCGGGTGCGCCGTCAACGTCGCAGCGCGGCGAGCGCTTGCTCAGGCGCGGCCGAGGCCAGGCCGGCCAGCAGCGCGGCGGCCGGGTCTTCCGGGGTCGGGCAGGCACCGGAGGGCCTCCCGCGGGCTCCTGGCTGTGCGGATCTCCGGGCCGAACAGGGTGGAGGCGGCCGGTCGCGGCCGGCCGTCCTGCGCGGCGACCACCTCGCGCAGCACGCCGATGAGCTGTCGCGCTGCTGCGTGAGCGGGATCTCGTCGAGACCGCAGCCCCCGAAGGGAACCTTCGTAAAAGGACTCACCTAGGGGTGGACTCGCGGTCGAGCGGCGGGGCACCTGCCCAGTCCGGCAGCGGTTCGCATGCTGTGAGACCCTGCGACGGCGATACCATCCAGCTCGGCAAGGCTCCTGTCTCTTGGCCGGACGCTCCGCGTCGCAGCCAGAACCGTGAACACCGGCCGTCTGAGCCCTTCACCAAAACACCTACGTTCACGACGTGCTCGCGCAGATCCTCACGCGGCGCTGACAACCTCCAAGCCGCGTCGTTCCCCGTATCAGGTGGGGAACGGCGAGGCTTCGGCACGCGCGGCTGTGCCGCTGCTGACGTCCGCCGGCCCCGTGTCAGGGTCATGCTGAAGAGAAATCGAACCGGCGTGTCAGCACTCGGGTGGCTTGGCATGCGTGAATTCGGGTCGCTTTGTCTACACCCCGATCATTTCCAGAGCGCCAACTTTCGACCGGGTCCTCCCGTACTGGCCTGATTGGGGTGCGTCACCGTCGAACAGCGCGACGCTGGGCGAGGCCTGAGACAGGCACCGTGCACCACGACCGGGCGGCGAGTTGCCCGGAGGCTCTGATCTGGTCGAACCAATGCAGCCCTTGTGTCATGGTGCGAGCGAGATAGAGCTGCAGCAGCTTGGCGCAGGCGCGCGCATCGCTTTCGGCATGGTGTGTGGTGCTGTTGTCGATCCCTTCAGCCGTGGCGCAGTCGGCGAGTCGGTGGGAGGGCGACGATTGCCCGAATCGCCGCGATAACTCCAGGGTGCACAGGGTCATCAGGTCATCAGGGGCGAGCCCGGCGCGGGCGAACTCGGTACTGAGCACTTCGGTGTCGTAACGGACGTTGTGGGCGACGATCACCGCGCCATCGAGCATGGTCGCGACGTCTCCGACGATCAACCGCGACCGCGCTTTCATCGACGATCCCGACAGTCTCGACATCACTCGCGGAGCCCTCGGGCACCTCGCCTTCGGCCACGGCGTGCACCACTGTCTCGGGGCTCCGCTGGCCCGAGCGGAGATGAGTATCGCGTTCCCGGCCCTGCTAAGACGCTTTCCCCACCTCGCACTGGCCGACCCGTTCGAGCAGATCGAGTTCCGGGCCTTCAACGCCATATTCGGATTGAAGTCCCTGAGGCTCACCTGATGACGGGACGGGATGGCTTGCGGCCCCATCCTGCGGGACTCGCCTGATGCGCTGCCGTGGCGCTCCATGCTGCTGCACCCCGACCACGATCGGGTCGTCGCCGTGGTAGCCGGCTTCGGCGACGAGGACGGTCAGTCGTTGTCCCAAGGTCCTGCAGCGTCATCGAGCGGGTAGAAGTCGTTGGTGATGTATTCGGCAAGGTCTCGGCCGTAGCTGATGATGTCCGCTCCCCATACAGACAGCACCTGCCTGCCGTACGTGCCGCCTCCGCCAGGCAGGAAACGATGTGCGTAGAGCGGGATCAGCTTCGGTGCCCTCTCCAGCTCTTGCCGTGCGATCCGTGACGCCTCCGCGTTGGCCTCAGGGCGGGCTCCCCATGACTTCAGCCAAGCGCCACGCTCCACATCGCGCAGAACCTCACGTACGGGCCACTCCACATGGAGGCGAAGTTCCTCCTCATAGCCGTCGCGCCAGTCCGGCCAGGGGCTCTCCCACGTGGCACCTTCCTCCGGCCGGGCGGAGTTGATCGGGAGCCCGGCGGCGAGGAAGGCGCGATGATCGTCGGCGAATTCGATGCCGTACTCCGCCTCGATCCAGGTGAACTCCCTGTCGGTCAAACCCGGCCTGATCTCGCAGGCCCCGAACAACGCCAGGCGCCGAGCGGCTTCACGCCCGAGACGGACCGCATCTTGATGCAGCACGCCGTCCACCGTATCGAGGCGTCGGGCGATCTTGATTCCTGCGGGGTGCCGCCCGCACTCCGGCCGGTCCGATGGAGTCTTTTCCCTGCTCAGTACAGCGGCCTGGCCGATGGAAGACCCCTCGCCGGACATGCCTTCCATAGGATAGTTATGGGCAAATATAGTTATGAGAGTTGATAGTTCCTAGCGGTGACGCTATCGTTCGAGAGTCGTTTGGGCTCAGTCGCACCCCCTGCGTACCGCGAACCGACAGGCGGCTTACGACGAATCGACTGCCGGGGCAGAACGCTCCGGAGGCATCCATCCAGATGCGGTTCACAGGAGACATCCATGCATGACACCCGTTTCACACACCGGCGCCGACACCTGTCATCACGCCTGGCGCCGATGATTGTCGCTCTGTCGTTGAGCTTGGCGGCCTGGGTCGCCATCGGCGTCGCAGGACCGCAGCAAGCTCAGGCGCAGACGAAGAACCCGCGCTTACACGACTACCTGGGAACGTGGAACTACGATCAGCCTGATCGCGAGAGCATGCGGAACATCGCGGTCATCAGTTGCCCGGACGCCAGTGCAGGCTGTACTCCAGGCCCGGCGCTCGAGGTTCCCCAGATCGGTGACATCGTGTTCTCGAAGGCAGCCGACGGTGGGATCGTGGGGCACACGGATCAGGGTTGTACGTGGACCTTCGCGGTGCGCTCCGCCTCGCTGGAACTGGATTCCCCGTCTCAGTACTGCTTCAACCATGTCATCGGCTCGGCGTACACCATCACGAAATGGTCGGTGACCATCTCGGGGAACCGTGAGCAGGAGATAATCGAGGCCGTCAGCCACCAACCGATCGGTGACTACGCCTTTGTCCTGGAGAAGGGCAGCCGCACCAAGGTGACGGGGCACGCCTGGGCACAGGCGCGGAAGGTCTTCCCGGGAACCTGGCAGTACGACGCATCGAATCAGCAGTCCCGCGTGAACATTCTCACCACCCGGTACACCGGCTCCGACCCGAAGATCACGGCCGTACAGGGTCTCGTCACGTTCACGAGCAGCCGCAAGAACACCATGACGGCTCGGACCGCCGACGGCTGCGACTGGACGTTCCGCGCACGCGGGAACACCGCCGAGCTCGAACCCGCACGCCAGACCTGCGAGACCTCGCTGGGGACCGTTACGGTCACGTTCTGGTCGATAGCGAGTGACGGCACGCATCAGGCATCGGTCATGGCCGGTGTCGACGAGCGCGGCGGGACGTTCCTGCTCAGCGTAGGCAGCCTGACCAAGCACTGACCCGCCGCCCCTTCCGCGTCGCCGCGTCAGGCGCAACCATCAACGTCGATAACCGTCACCGGCGCATACCATGTGGGGCTGATAGTGTGTGGCCCCGGAGGATTGGTGTGGATACCGAGGCTGGCCGGGCCGGTGACGGGGCGCCGCTGGCGACGCTGGCCGGCTATACGGGGCATCTGCTGCGCCGCATCTATGGCCGGGCGGTTCAGACCGCGCACGCCGTGTTGCCCGCCGGGTTTCAGCCGCGCGACTTCGCGATCCTCGGTGCACTCGCCGAGCGTGATGCCACGTCTCAGCATGACCTGGCGGAGAAGCTGAAGATCAATCGGACGATGATGGTCAAGGTCGTCGACAAGCTGGAGGATGCCGGGTACGTGGTCCGGCGGCGCAATCCGCAGGACCGGCGTTCGTACGCGCTGTCGGTGACTCCGGCAGGCAGGCGTGCCCTGGCGGAGGCGGCGCCGGCTTTCTCCCGAGCCGAGCAGTCGCTCACTCAGCCACTGTCCGGCAGGGAGCGGAAACGGCTCACCGTGCTGCTGCGCCAGTTGATGCCAGAGGTCGCGAGCGGTCTGCCTGAGGGGTTCCGCGGCCACATTGGTTACCTGCTCAACGCCGCTGACCGACGGCTGCGCCAGTTCAACGATGCGGCGCTCGGGGTGCTGGGCATCCAGATGCGGCACTTCACCGCGCTGGCCGCCCTCGCGGAGGCCGGACCTGTTGCCCAGCAGGAGCTGGCCCGCATGCTCGCGCTGACCGAACCGGCCATGGTGCAGATCGTCGACGAGCTGGAGACGGCCGGGTTGGCCGAGCGCGGCCGGGACAGACACGACCGCCGCCGGTACGCGCTGACGATCACCGACAAAGGCACGGCGACCCTCGCTGAGGCGCGACAGGCGATGGACGCGAACCAGCAGGAGGTGGTCGCCACGCTGGGTGAGCTTGGCGACGTGGAGCTACGAACGCTGCTCACGAAAATGATTGACGCGCCGTGCCCGGCCGAGTCTCACCCTGACCACGAGGGCTCGTAAGCAGCGGTCGATCATTTACTACCCATAGACGCCCGGGAAACGGATTGTTCGGGGTCAGCCGTTTCCCGCATCGGCTTCGGCCGTCGCCTCAAACGCGGGCCAAAGACGGAGGCGCAGTCCAGTTGCGGGCGACGGCCTACGTGCCCTGCTCCTGGCGATCGCCCTCACTGCGGTACGCAGGCCGATGTGACTCCGCTCTATGGCCGTGTGGCGCGGACGTAATAGAGCAGGTACGGCAGGTCGCCCTCGGACTCCACCTGGAAACCGGCGTCGGGGATCATGGTGCCCAGAAGGTCGCGCGGGCCGTGCTGCATGGCGGGGCCGCTGAGGGCGCCGACGATGTGTCTGGCCAGAGGGTTGGTGGGCGGGCGGAATTCGGCGATGAGCAGGCGGCCGCCTGGCCGTAGCACCCGGAACATCTGGCGTAGCGCCTCGGGCCGGGCGTCGGTGGGAATGTGGTGGACGGCGAGGCTGGAGATCACCAGGTCGAACGAGCCGTCGGGGAACGGCGGTTTCTGGCCTTCGCCTTGCACGTAGGTGCAATTGTCCGGGGCGCGCCTGGTGGCGTACTCGATCATCGCCTGGGACGGGTCGATGCCGGTCACGTGGCCGCTGGGCGTGACGACCGGAGCGAGGATGCGGCTGAGGTAGCCGGTGCCGCAGCCGACGTCCAGGATGCGATCTCCGGCTCGTGGTTTGGCGGTGGCGGCCAGGCGGGTGAAGGCGGCGCGGCGTCCGCCCAGGTATCCGATCGAGACGAAGGTGTCGTAGGCGCGCGGGTGGTCGATGGTGCCGCCTGCGTCGGCGTGCTCTTCGTGGCTGTGCAGGAGCTTTCCCAGGCCCATGATGTTGCCTCTCGATGTTGAACAATGTGTTCAGTTACGAATGATGCGTTCATAATGAGGCCGGGTCAACGAGCAAATCGCCCCTGCCGTGCGGTACTGAACAGAGGATGAGGAAGTGTCCGGAGACAGGCGGGTTCGGCGCACGCGCCGGATCGTCCAGGAGGCGCTCGTGGCGCTGATCCTGGAGAAGGGGTTCGACGCGGTGACCGTCACCGACATCATCGATCGCGCGGACGTGGGCAGGTCCACGTTCTACTCGCATTTCGCGGACAAGCAGGAGGTGCTGTTCAGCAACCTCGACGAGCTCGCGTTCCTCCGCCCCGCACCGGATACCCGATCGGGCGAGCTTTTCGCGTTCAGCCTGCCGATGTTCGAGCACGTGCACGAGCAGCGGCGGCTCGTCCGGGCGCTGCTGGGACGGCGCGGCGGCGGCCAGGTGCACGCTCGCGGGGAGCAGTTGCTCGCCGCTGTCGTCAGGAATGAGCTCGTGGCCGCGGGCGCGCGGGCGTCGGCCTCGCTCGACCTGCTGGTGGTCTGCGTGGTCGGCGCGTTCATGGGGCTGCTGCGGGCGTGGGTGGACGGAGAGACCACTGCTACGCCTGCCGAGCTGGATGCCGCGTTCCGCGCGGCCGTCGAGCCGGGCGTGCGGGCGGCGTTGGGAAGGATCAGGAGTAGCTGAGAACGAGGGGCACCGCCAGGAAGGCGAGAGCCGCGGTCCAGGAGGAACGCCCCGATCCAGCGTGAGATCAGGGCGGCGATCCCGAAGCTCGCCAACGCGGCGGGTGCGAGTTCAGGCCGGTGAGCACCGCGAGGAAGGCCAGGGCGTAGGAGCCGAGCTGGTTGAGCACCCGTATCGACAGCAGTGTCTTCGCTGCCACCGGGAACGTCTCTTGCTGCTTCCTGCCCATGAACACCGAGGCAGGCTACCCGGCCGCTCCGACAAGAAGGCTTCCTGCCGGACGTCCGTAGGCGGCCAGGGTGGGACCGCAGCGTCGCCGTACGATCGTCAGCAGGCCCCGTCTGTGTGGCGTCATCGAGTGCTTTCCCCGGCGAGTTCCGCGTACGGTAGCGGGCAGTCGGGACAGGCGCAGTGGGTCAGGCTTGTGCAGCGGGCGGCCACTACCCGGCCCAGTGCGTCGCGCATGGTGTTCAGGTCGGCGATCTTGCGGTCGATTTCGTTTAGCTTGGCCTTGGCCCGTTCCTGCAGGTCCGGTGTGGGGTGGCCGCGCTGTCCGGTCTCCAGCAGCTCGGCCACTTCTTCCAGGGTGAAGCCGAGTCCCTGCGCAGCCTTGATCACTTTGAGCAGGGTGACCGTCTCCGGTGGGTAGGTGCGGTGCCCGCCGGAGCTGCGCCGCGGTTCTGCGATCAGGCCGCGCCGTTCGTAGTAGCGCAGGGTCTGGATGTTCACCCCGGCTCGCGCGGCCACCTGGCCGGTGCGCAGGTACGGTCCCTCGATGTCATACGCCACGTTTCCCCCTCACGTTGCTCGCATCCATCGGCATCACACCGGCTCCGCCCGCGCCTGCAGGGCGTCCAGCACCGCGGTCTGCCGCTGGGGGACTCGTACGTCCAGGGTCAGCGTGCCTTCGGCGATGCCGAGTGTGAAGGCGAAGAAGGAGCAGCAGCTGGTCTCGCGTGCCGTCAGCTCGGCGGCTTGAGCGGCGTTCTGCGGGCTGAAGGCCAGTTCCAGGCGCAGGCGCGTCTGCTCCGGACGTTGCACGGCCTGCACGGCGCGGGCGAACAGCGCATCGAACTCCACCAGCCGTAGCGGCTGCTCCACCGTGGGCAGTGTGCACGCTGACGGCACCCATCCCGAGGCGACGTGTTGTGTCATACCTCGACGCTAAGCCTGTACCTAGGTACCGGATGCAAGCCCTGTCTTCATGGACGTTCCGGTCGGGCGGCTGCCATGACGCCGTGGATGGCTTGGCCGATGCGTGCGGCGGCCTGGTCGGGGTCGGGTCGGCCGGTGTCCAGCCACGCGATCACGGCCTCGATGCTGAGGCTGGGGATCACGCGCCTGGACGCAGGCCGCCGCCGACACCCGCGACCGCGCCCGCTCCGAGCAAGGGCTGGCGGAGCTGTTCAGCTACGGACAGCGGCTGGTGGCGCGCAAACGTGCCGAGGACGACCCGGACGGTGATGTGATCTCCCGGCTGGCGGCCACCGAGGGGGTCAGCGACGACGAGGCCGCGATGATGGGCATGTTCCTGTTGTTCGCCGGCCACGAGACCACGGTCACCGTGATCGGCACGGGCGTGCTGTGGCTGCTGGCCAATCCGGACCAGTGGCAGGCGCTGGTGCACGACCCGTCCCGGATCGACGCCGCCGTGGAGGAGATCCTGCGCGCTCCTGGTCTGGGAGGCGGCGGCATCCGATTGACCGCCCTGCCGGTCACCTGGTGAGCGGGATCGGCGCGTGGCCGCGCGATGCGTCAGTCTGTAAGGCAGGCCCCCGTCGGCAGAGGTGATCAAGCATGGACGATCTATCCGAGTTCCAGCATCCGCGTTTCGCGCGCATGTATGTCGACACCGCACCCCTCGCCGACCGGCGAGGCGCCCGGGAACACCGGGTACGGCTCCTGACCGGGCTCGAGGGACGGGTGATCGAGATCGGTGCCGGCAACGGTGGCAACTTCGCCCACTATCCCAAGACCGTCACCGAAGTCGTCGCAGTCGAACCTGAGGACACCCTGCGCAGATTCGCCGTGACCGAGGCGGCCGCGGCCCCGGTACCGGTCACGGTTGTGGCCGGGCATGCCGAGGCCCTGCCCGGCGAGGCCGGCGCCTTCGACGTCGCGGTGGTGTCGCTCGTGCTGTGCAGCGTGCCCTCGCAGCGGGCGGCGCTGGCCGAGATCGTTCGGGTGCTGAAGCCGGACGGGAAGCTGCGCTTCTACGAACACGTCCGATCGGCGAACCCGGTGCTCGGCCTGCTGGAGGACGCGATCACGCCTTTGTGGCGGCGCGCGGCGGGAGGTTGCCACCCTAACCGCGACACCCTCGCCGCCATTCAGGAGGCCGGGTTCGTGGTGGACGACGTGGAGCGGTTCACCTTCGCGCCGCAACCACTGATTCCCGCCCTCTCACACTTGCTCGGTCGAGCTCACCGGCTCACGTCCAGCTGAGTCGTTCCTCCAGCAGCGCCTGTTGTGCCGGGTTGGCGGTCAGCTCCAGCGCCCGCTCATCAGCCCGGCGCGCTTCGTCGCGGCGCCCCAGGTCGCGCAGCAGCTCCGCCAGGGTGGCGTGGAACAAGGGGTAGCGCTCCAGCGTCTGGCCGAGCTCCTTCAACTCGGCGAGGGCCGTTTCCGCGCCCTGCGCATAGTGCAGCGCGATGGCCCGGTGCAGCCGAGCGACGGGCGACGGCGCCAGGTACAGCAGCATGTCGTAGAGCACCAGGATCTGCGGCCAGTCGGTGTCGGCGAAGCGCTCGGCCTCGGCATGGCAGGCCACGATCGCCGCCTGCACCTGGTAGGGCCCTGGCCGGTGGTAGGTGCGTGCCGTACGGGTCAGCAGCGCGGTCGCCTCCTCGATGGCCTGCCGGTCCCACAACGAGCGGTCCTGGTCGGCAAGGAGCACCAGGTGGCTTTCGGCGTCGAAGCGGGCCGCCCCGCGTGCCCGGTGCAGCCGGATCAGCGCCAGCAGCCCGGACGCCTCCGGCTCCTTCGGCATGAGGTTGGCGAGGAGCGCGGCCAGCCATTCGGCGTCGTCCATCAGATCGCGGGCGTGCGTGCGTTCGGGCGTGCTGGACAGGTAGCCCTCGTTGAACAGCAGGTAGATGACCGCCAGGACCTCGCCCAGCCGCTGCGGCAGCTCCTCGTCCGCCGGGATGCGGTACGGGATCCCGGCCTCGCCGATCTTGCGCTTCGCGCGGGTGATCCGCTGCGCAACCGTGGCCTCGGGCACCAGGAACGCCGCGGCGATCTGGGCCGTGCTCAGCCCGCACACCACCCGGAGCGTCAGCGCGATCTGCGCCGAACGTGACAGAGCCGGGTGGCAGCAGGTGAAGATCAGCCGCAGCCGATCGTCCTGCGGTGCGGGGTCCGGCCAGATGACCTGGGCGAGCTTGGCGCGGTAGTTCGACTCGCGGCGCAGTACGTCCAGGCCGCGCCGCCGCGCCACGGTGAACAGCCAGGCGTCCGGCCGCTCCGGAACGCCCTCGACCGGCCAGCGGCGCAGCGCCGTCTCGACCGCGTCCTGTACCAGGTCCTCGGCGGCGGAGAAGTCGCCCAGCAACGACACCAGGGACGCGGCGAGCCGGCCCGCGTGCTCGCGTACCACCCGGGCCAGGACCGCCGCGCTCGCCTGCTCGTTCACCACGCCGGACGGATCTCCACGATCGGGCAGGCAGGCCAGGTGCGGGCCACCTCCAGCGCCTCGTCCAGATCCGCGACCTCCACCTCCGCGAACCCGCTGATCACCTCCTTGCCCTCCACGAACGGCCCGTCGGTGACCACCGGATCCTCCTGGTCCAGGCGCATCGTGGTGGCGGTGTGCACCGGGTGCAGGTGCGTATGGTGAGTGATCTTGTCGGCGTGCGCGGCGAACCAGCGGCCCACCGCCTCATAGGCGGCGGCACGTTCCAGCTCGCCCATCGCCTCCAGCTCCTTGGCGAACTCCTCGGTCTCCACGAACATCAGCACGTACTTCACTCTCTTGACCTCCGCTGAGACGTTACCTGCCCGCTCTCAGCTTGCCGGGAGCGTGGCGTACAGGTCGACGCCGTTGCCGTCCGGGTCGGCCACCGTGGCGTAGCGCATGCCCCAGAACGCGTCGAACGGCTCCTTGATCCCGCGATAGCCCGCTTCGACCAGCTCGGCATACTTGGCGTCCACCCCGGCGGGGGAGTCGAACTCGAAGCACAGCAGGGTGCGCGGCCCGCCGGTCGGGGCACTCCAGCCGGGCAGGAACGGCGTGCGAAACGGCTCGGTGTCCAGCATCACGTGCAGCCCGCCGGGCAGGTCGCAGCCGGCGTGCTCGGGCGTGTGGGGGTCGAGCTTGAACTCCAGGCCCAGGTGGGCGTAGAAGGCGATCGTCGCGTCCATGTCGGACACCACGACGGCGATCGTGTTCAGCGTGGGATTCATGACCAGCTCCATCTCTGGATCGGTTGCTTTGTCATCGGGCCGCTCGGGGCCGTGTCGGACCGGCGGCCTCAGCGGACGTACACGTCCTTCACCAGGTAGACGATTGGCCGCTCGGCCGATACGACACCCCGCCCGAGAAGCTTTTGCGTCGTCATGGCGAGGTGATCGAGGCTGTGACCGTCCGGGGTGGCGTCAGTGTGCCGTGCCGGTCAAGTCGTCGATTAAGTCCTTGGCGTTCACGGGCGAATTCTCTCGGCTTTGAATACGGTAGGGGGGTATGGTACGTTGAAGAGGTCGGAAGGGGGAGACATGGCTGGATACAGCGACCACAAGCAGGACCAGCTGCGTCGGCTGCGCCGGATCGAGGGCCAGGTGCGCGGGTTGCAGCGGATGGTCGAGGACGACAAGTACTGCATCGACGTCCTGACACAGGTGTCGGCGGCCACCAGCGCCTTGCAGTCGGTCGCCATCTCTCTGCTCGAGGATCATCTGGCCCACTGCGTGGCCGAGGCCACCGCAAAGGGGGGCCCCGAGGCGCAGGCCAAGGTCAAAGAGGCTTCCGACGCGATCGCGCGGCTCGTCCGTGCCTGATAACACCAAGAAGGGTTGATCGATATGGCTACCGCTACCTACACCGTCAAGGGCATGACCTGCGGCCACTGCGTGAGCTCGGTGAAGGAGGAGGTCGGCGAGGTCGCCGGTGTCACCTCGGTGGAGGTGGACCTGGCCGGCGGCCTGCTGACCGTCGAGAGCGACAGCCCCCTGGACACGGCGACGATCGTTGCGGCCGTGGAGGAGGCGGGCTACGAGGTGGCGAATCCGGCATGAACGCAGCAGCGAAACTTGGTGCCTACGTCCTGGGCCTGGCCGTCGTCTTCGGCGGCGCCCTGGGGGTCGGGAGCGCGGTGGGCCAGGTCGGCCCGGCGCCGACCGAGCCGCAGCATGGGACGGCCCACGCGACTCCCGCGGGGGACGGTCATGGCGGCCATGAGGAGACCACCGCGACAGCGCAGGACGATACCCCCGGGGGGCTCCAGGTGTCTCAGAACGGCTACACCCTCAACCCATTGACCACCATCAAGGCCGGCGAGCCCACCGATTTCCGGTTCACCGTGACGGGGCCCGACGGCAAGCCGGTGACCGGCTACCAGGTCCAGCACGACAAGAAGCTGCACTTCATCGTGGTGTCGCGGGATCTGGGGACGTTCCAGCACGTGCACCCGGACATGGCCGCCGACGGCGTGTGGTCGGTGAAGCTGACGCTGGACGACCCGGGCGCCTACCGGGCCTTCGCCGACTTCGCCCCCACCGGCGGGAGCGGCCTGACCCTCGGCGCGGACCTCCTGGTGGCGGGCGACTACAAGCCGCGGCCCCCGACCGAGGTCAGTCGTACGGCGACAGTGGACGGCTACACCGTCTCCCTGGCTGGTGACCTGGTGCCCGGCCAGGCCAGTAAGCTCACGCTGAGTGTGAGCAAGAACGGTGAACCGGTGACGGATCTGCAGCCGTATCTGGGAGCGTACGGACATCTGGTCGCCTTGCGGGCCGGTGACCTGGCCTACCTGCACGTGCACCCGGACGGCGAGCCGGGCGACGGCAAGACGGCGGCGGGGCCGGAGATCACGTTCTACGCCGAGGTGCCCAGTGGTGGCGACTACGGGCTGTTCCTGGACTTCCAGCACCAAGGGAAGGTCCGTACCGCGGCCTTCACCGCCCAGGCCGGGGCCGGGCAGCCCAAGCCCACGGCAGAGCCGAGCGCCAGCCCGTCTCACGGCAATCACACGCATTGATCGCAGGACGCGAAGAAAGGAGACGTGATGTCTTCCCTGACTGAAGGCAGGGCTGTCGAGCTGTCGATCGGCGGCATGACCTGCGCGTCCTGCGCGAACCGGATCGAGCGCAAGCTGAACAAGCTCGAGGGCGTGAGCGCGACCGTCAACTACGCGACGGAGAAGGCGAAGGTCACCTTCCCCGAGGGTGTGGACCCGCAGCGGTTGATCGCCGAGGTGGAGAAGGCGGGTTACACCGCCGAGCTGCCGGCACCGCCCGAAACCCAAGCGCAGGAGGAGCCGCAGGACGAGCTCAAACCGCTGCGCGAGCGGTTGGTCACCGCCGTCGTGCTGAGCGTGCCGGTGGTGGCGATGGCGATGGTTCCGGCGTTGCAGTTCACCAACTGGCAGTGGCTGTCGCTGGTGTTGGCAGCTCCGGTGGTGGTGTACGCGGGGTGGCCGTTCCACAAGGCGGCCTGGACGAACCTGCGGCACGGCGCCGCCACGATGGACACGCTGATCTCGGTCGGCACGCTGGCCGCCTTCGGCTGGTCGCTGTGGGCGCTGTTCTTCGGCACCGCGGGCACACCCGGGATGACCCACCCGTTCGCCTTCACCATCGAGCGCACCGACGGCTCCGGCAACATCTATCTCGAGACCGCGGCGGCGGTGACCGCGTTCATCCTGGCCGGCCGCTACTTCGAGTCCCGCTCCAAGCGGCGGGCCGGCGCGGCCCTGCGGGCGCTGCTGGAGCTGGGCGCCAAGGACGTGGAGCTGGCCGACGGCCGCCGCGTCCCCACCGACCAGCTCAAGGTGGGCGACACCTTCGTGGTGCGGCCGGGTGAGAAGATCGCCACCGATGGCGTGATCGTCGAGGGCTCCTCAGCGGTGGACGCCTCGATGCTGACCGGCGAGTCCGTGCCTGTGGAGGTCCGCCCCGGCGACGCGGTCACGGGAGCCACCGTGAACGCGGGCGGCCGCCTCATCGTCAAGGCCACGAGAGTCGGGGCCGACACCCAGCTGGCTCAGATGGCCAAGCTGGTGGAGGAGGCGCAGACCGGCAAGGCGGCTGTGCAGCGGCTGGCCGATCGCATCTCGGGCATCTTCGTGCCGATCGTGATCGCGCTGGCGGTCGGGACGCTCGGGTTCTGGCTCGGCACCGGCAACGGCACGGCGGCGGCCTTCACCGCGGCGGTCGCAGTGCTGATCATCGCCTGCCCGTGCGCGCTGGGCCTGGCCACGCCGACGGCCCTGCTGGTCGGCACCGGCCGGGGCGCCCAGCTGGGCATCCTGATCAAGGGCCCGGAGGTGCTGGAGTCCACCCGCAGGGTCGACACGATCGTGCTGGACAAGACCGGCACGGTGACCGAAGGCAAGATGACCCTGGTCGGCGTGCATCTGGCCGAGGGGGAGACCCGCGAGGAGGTGCTCCGGCTGGCCGGCGCGCTTGAGCACGCCTCCGAGCACCCGATCGCCCAGGCCATCGCCCGCGCAGCCGACTCCGACGCCACCGTGGAGGACTTCGCCAACGTCGAAGGGCTCGGCGTGCAGGGCATCGTGGACGGCCACGCGGTCCTGGTCGGACGGCCCCGGCTGCTGGCCGAATGGTCTCAGCACCTGCCCGCCGACCTCGAACACAAGCTGGCCGACGAGCAGGCGGCGGGCCGCACCGCGGTGGCGGTCGGCTGGGACGGCCAGGCGCGGGCGGTGCTGGTAGTGGCCGACGTGGTCAAGCCGACCAGCAAGCAGGCCATCTCCGAGTTGCGGGCGCTGGGCCTGACCCCGGTGCTGCTGACCGGCGACAACGAGGCGGTGGCGAAGACCGTCGCCGCCGAGGTGGGCATCGACGAAGTGATCGCCGAGGTGCTGCCCGCCGACAAGGTCGAGGTGGTCAAGAAGCTCCAGGCCGAGGGCAAGGTCGTGGCCATGGTGGGCGACGGGGTCAACGACGCCGCCGCACTGGCCCAGGCCGACCTCGGGCTGGCGATGGGCACCGGCACCGACGCCGCCATCGAAGCCTCCGACCTCACCCTGGTCAGAGGCGATCTGCGGGTGGCCGCCGACGCGCTCCGGCTGTCCCGCCGCACGCTGGCGACGATCAAGGGCAACCTGTTCTGGGCCTTCGCCTACAACGTCGCCGCCCTGCCACTGGCCGCGCTCGGCCTGCTCAACCCGATGATCGCCGGAGCCGCGATGGCGTTCTCCAGCGTCTTCGTGGTCAGTAACAGCTTGCGGCTACGCCGTTTCACGTAAGAAACCGTCCCCTGTGGCCGAAGGCGATCACCGCCTTCGGCCACATTCGTACGATCACCCGCGACCGCTTTCGCAGGCAAAGGTCGCGCACAACTGGGGAGCGCCTGGGTTCGCCACGCTCGCCGGCGTGGCTCGGCTGTCGTATCGAGGGCCGGTCAGAGCCCGTTGCGCCGTCGTAGGCGTAGCCGATCACCAGCCGTACCGCGCGGAGGGCCAGACGCCCGGCGGGACTGGGTCAGTGGCCATCAGGGCCTTTCCGCGGTGATGGGGGTGGTGGTGGCGCGTCGCCAGGCGGCGTTGCGCAGCAGGCGCAGTCCGTTGAGGCCGACGATGACGGTGGAGCCCTCGTGTCCGGCCACGCCGAGCGGCAGGGGCAGGTCGCCGAGCAGGTCCCAGACCACCAGTACGGCGATGAAGGTGGCGGCGATGGCGAGGTTGGCCGCTACCAGGCGGCGGGCACGGCGGGCCAGCGCGATCACGGCCGGAATGGTGGACAGCTCATCGCGGGTGACGACCGCATCTGCGGTGTCCAGGGCGAGATCGGAGCCGGTGCGACCCATGGCGATCCCGGTGTGCGCGGTCGCCAGGGCGGGGGCGTCGTTGACCCCGTCGCCGACCAGCGCCACCCGTACGCCCTGCTGCTGCAGCTCGCGCACCACGCCCACCTTGTCTTCGGGCAGCAGACCGGCACGGACGTCGGCGATGCCGGCCTGGGCCGCCAGCCGGGCGGCCGCGCGCGGGTTGTCGCCGAGGATCACGCTCGCGCACACCAGCAGGCAGGCCCCCACCATGATGTTGATATCCACGGGGTCAGGCGCGTCGGTGAGGACGACATGG
>NZ_JBFAMX010000036.1:0-40324 GCF_040659615.1 Nonomuraea sp. NPDC049784 | reverse complement strand
CCTCCGGCGGGCTGATGACGCCGGGCGCGCCGCCGAGCTGGGCGCAGCAGTACGGCACCGAGCTGCTCAGAGTCGTCGTGGAGGAGGCCGCGTCACGCGGCAAGGGCGTCGCGGCGCACGCCCACGCGCACGCGGCCATCCGCAGCGCCGTCGAGGCGGGCGTCAGGACCGTCGAGCACTGCACGTTCTTCACCCCGTCGGGGCACCAGTACGACGCCGAGCTGGCCGATTTCGTCGCCGACAGCGGCACGTACGTGTGCCCCACCGTGCACGGCGTGCTCTGGCGGATGCGCGAGAGCCATGGGCCCGAGATGCTCGACGCCTGGCTGAACACCGTGGCCGCCATGCGGGAGGCCGGCATCCGGCTCATCGCGGGGACCGACGCCGGGTTCGCCACGGCCGGCATAGCCAACCGTACCGACGGGTACATCGGCGGCCTGGAGGTGTTCGCGCAGGTCGGCTACGGCAACGCGGAGATCGTCGAGCTGGCCACCGTGCGGGCGGCCGCCGCCTGCGGGGTGGGCGAGGTGACCGGCAGCCTGGAGGCGGGCAAGCGGGCCGACCTGATCGCGGTGGCGGGCGACCCGCTCTCCCGCCTGGCCGACCTGCGCAACCTCGCACTGGTCCTGGTCTCCGGACGCTCCGTCACGCAGGCGGGCGTGGACACGGTGACCTCATCCGTCGACTGAAAGGATCTCCATGCTGCCCTGGTCCGCCGAGCTGGCCGGCCGCCTCGACCACGAGGTCGTCGACAGCGCCCTGCTGCGCGGCAACCCCCTTGGGGACCCGCACGAGCGCCCCGTGCTGGTGTACGTCCCGCCGGGGTACGACGACGAGCCCGGCCGCCGCTACCCCTCGATCTACGTGCTGCTCGGCTACACCGGCCACGTCGCCATGTGGCTGAACCGGGCGCCGTTCCGTCAGCCGTACCCGGAGCTGGCCGACGCCGTGTTCGCGTCCGGGGAGGCGCCGCCCGCGATCGTCGTGTACGTGGACGCCTGGACCGCGCTCGGCGGCAGCCAGTACCTCGACTCGCCCGCCACCGGCCGCTACCACTCCTACCTGCGTGACGAGGTCGTGCCGTGGGTGGACGCCCGCTACCGTACGATCCCCGACCGCGACCACCGGGCGGTGACCGGCAAGTCCAGCGGCGGTTACGGGGCCATGGTGACGGCCATGCTGGCGCCCGACGTCTTCGGGGCGCTGGCCACGCATGCCGGTGACGCGTTGTTCGAGGTCAGCAACCGCAGGTCGTTCCCCGAGCTGGCGCGCAGGCTGCGCGACATGTACGGCGGCTCGTACGACAAGTTCCTCGCCGACTTCCGCGGCCGCCTGGCCGGGACGAAGGATGGGGATCTGGAACTGCTGGAGATGTACGCGTACTCGGCGGCCTATTCCGCCGACCCGGACGGGACCGTGCACGTGCCCTTCGACGACACGGGCGCGGTCGTGCCCGAGGTGTGGTCGCGCTGGCTGGCGCGCGATCCCGTGGTGATGGCCCAGGAGCCCGACTACGCGGAGGCGCTCCGCTCGATGCGCGCGATCTGGGTGGACGCCGGGAACAGGGACGAGTACTTCCTGGACTTCGGGGCGGTGGCGTTCCGGCGGGCGCTGGAGGCGGCGGGTGTACCGGACGAGAAGATCTATTTCGAGCTCTTCGACGCGGGCCATGGCGGCATCGAGTACCGCTACCCCCTCGCCCTGGCCTGGCTCTCCCACCGCCTGACCCCCTGACCTTCGATCAATCATTTGGATGACGATTGTCAATCGAATGGTTGATGGCTTACCGTCTCCTCCATGGCGGTACGGAGAGCGCCGCGCCCTGAGGAGCGCGGCAAGGCTGCGGAGGAGACTCGGGAGCGGATCTTGCGGGCCGCCGTGAGCGAGTTCGGCGAGAAGGGCTACTCCGGCGCGCGTACGGCCGGGATCGCCGCCCGCGCCGGCGTCAACCAGCAGCTGATCTCCTACTACTTCGGCGGCAAGCAGGGCCTGCTGGAGGAGCTGCGGCGCCGTCGGCAGGAGGACGAGGCGTCGATGCCGGCGCGCGACGCCTCCTTCGAGGAATCGGTCGGCGCCCAGCTGGCCCGCACGCTGGACGACCCGGACTGGGCGCGGCTGGTGGTGTGGCAGGCGCTGGGCGACTGCCCGTTCGCCGACGCCGATGAGGGGCGACGGCATATGGAGGCGCAGCGGTCGAGGATGGCCGCGGCGCTGGAGCGGATGCGCAGCCGGCAGGAGGCCGGGGAGGTCACCGGCCAGGTCGATCCGGCCTTCGCACTGCTCGTCGCCTACGCGGTGGTGTTCGCGCCGATCACGATGCCGCAGTTCGTACGGGATATCTTCGGCGACGATCCGCTCTCGCCCGAGGTACGGCGACGACTGCACGGTGAGCTGGTCAGACTACTCGGCGAGGCCGAGGATTAGGGGAGGTTGTTGTCGCGATGGAGATGGTGGTCTTCGGAGCGCGGGGCAATGTGGGGCGCCATGTCGCCGCCGGCCTGCTTGCAGCCGGTGAGCGGGTCCGGGTGACGGGCAGGGATCCGGGGAAGGGCGGTTTCCCGCCGGGCGCGGAGAGCGTGGCGGCCGACCTGGAGCGTCCCGAGACGTTGCCGGCCGCGTTGGAGGGGGCCGAGAAGGTGTTCGTGTACGCCAAGCCGGCCGGTGTCGCGGGCTTCGTCGAGGCGGCCAGGTCCGCCGGGGTGCGGCAGGTGGTGCTGCTGTCGTCGGCGGCCGTCGTGGCCGAGGGCGCCGACCGCAATCCGATCGCCCTGCAGCACCGTGCCGTCGAGACGGCCCTGGAGGATTCGGGGCTGGACTGGACATTCATCCGGCCGGGGATGTTCGCGACGAACACGCTGTGGTGGTGGCGGGAGCCGATCCGGGACAAGCGTGCGGTGCGTCTGCCGTACCCGGAGTCGCAGACCGCTCCCGTGCACGAGAAGGACCTGGCGGCGCTCGCGGTGAAGGCGCTGCGGGAGCCGGGGCACGAGCGGCAGGCCTACACCGTGTACGGACCGGAGTCGCTCACGTTGCGGCGCCAGGTCGAGCTCATCGGGGAGGCGATCGGCCGCGCGGTCACGGTCGAGGTGATCTCGGCCGAGCAGGCGCGCGAAGAGCTGGGCCGTACGATGCCGCCGATCGGCGTCGAGGTGATCATGAAGCAGTGGGCGGACCGCGACGGCATGCCCGCGCAGACGTCGGCGGTGGTGGAGAAGGTGACGGGGCGCGCCGCGCGCACGTTCGCGGAGTGGGCGGTCGATCACGCGGGGGACTTTCTGGGGTCCCGTTAGTCGTCCAGCGGGTCGCCTCTGCGTCAGCGGTTTTTCGGGGTTGAGATGCCCAACAGGTGGGTTGCTCGTTCCGTGCGCAGGTGGAGTGCCGTGCGGCCCCTGCGTTGTGTCGACACCAGATCCGCGCCGCGCAATGCGCCCAGGTGTTGCGAAACCGCGCTCGGGGTGATGCCCAGGCGGGTCGCCAGGGCCGCGGTCGTCAGAGGTTCGGCCAAGGCGGCGAGGATCTCCGTCCTTGTGTGGCCCAGCACCGGGGCCAGGCCCGTCAGCGCCGACGGAGGCGGCTCCCAGAGCAGGCCGACCCCCACCGCTGGATAGCGGATCGACGCGGCGGCGACCGGGGACTTGTCGACACCCACGTTCGGCCAGTTGAAGACACTGGGCAGCAGGACCAGGCCATGCCCACCGGCGTCCACCGTGTAGACGGAGTGCGGGGTGCGCCGGCCGTGCACCACCAACTGACCGCCGTCCCAGGCGATGTCCCGGTGCAGCTCGGCGAACAGCGCCTGCACCCCGCCGTCCACGAGGGTCAGCGCCCGCCGGCCGATGTCGGCCTCCAGCACCGCGCACATCCGGCCCCAGTGCGGAGCGATCAGCAGCTCGTAGCAGCGCTGTAGCGCTTCCGCCAGCCGTGGCAGCACCGCCGCCGGCTCAGGGACCTGCTCGGCCGGCATGCTCAGGACCGCGCCGTACTCATGCCGGAAGAAGTCCTCTTTCGTGGCTCGCAGCAGGTCCAGCTCCGTCGCCATCGAAGGCAGCCGCTGCCTCGGCACCGGGAACAGGAACGACGGCAGTGGTCCGGCGATCAGCCCTCGCAGCAGCGGCAGCTCGCGCTCGTCCGCCAGCAGCGGGCGCGCCTGGCGCACCCACGGCTGGTGCACCGCATGCCCGCTCGTGCCCAGCAGGATCCGCAGCGCCAGCACCGTCTCGCCCAGCGGTGAGACGGCGAATCGCACTTTCGCGACCGACGCCGCGGTGAATCTGATCTCGACCGCCATCCACGCCCTAATCATGTAGCTGTGGCTAAACGATAGCTGAGGTGCGCCATCTCCCCTCAGGCTGCCGGACATGGACTTCTTCACCGCGTACGACGGCACCAAGCTCGCCTGCCACGTGTTCGGCGACGGCCCGCCTGTGATCTGCCTGCCCGGCGGGCCGATGCAGGCTTCCGCCTACCTTGGCGACCTCGGCGGCCTCTCCACACACCGGCAGCTGGTCATGCTGGATCTGCGGGGCACCGGCCAGTCCGCCGTGCCGAAGGACGCCGCTTCGTACCGCTGCGACCGACTCGTCGATGACGTCGAAGCCCTGCGCGAGCACCTTGGACTCGACCGGATGGACCTGCTCGCCCATTCCGCGGGTACAAATCTGGCCACGCTGTACGCGACCCGCCATCCTGAACGCGTCAGCAAACTCGCGCTGATCACCCCGAGCGTGATGGCCGCCGGCATCACGATCAGCGAAGACGTCCGGCGGGAGACCGCCCGGCTGCGTAGGGACGAGCCATGGTTCTCGGCAGCGTTCGCGGCCCTGGAGGCGGTCATGGCCGGCCAGGCCACCGGCGACGCCTTCCAGGCCATTGCGCCGTTCTGGTACGGCCGTTGGGACGAGACGGCTCAGGCCCACAAGGCCGCCGAGGACGAGCAGAGGAACAGCGAGGCCGCGGCCGCCTTCGGCTCCGAAGGTGCTTTCGACCCTGAGGCCACCCGCGCCGCGCTCACCCGCTTCACGTCGCCGGTGCTGCTACTCGCCGGTGAGGTCGACCTGAACTCCCCTCCTCCCGCGATGACCGAGCTCACCAGGCTGTTTCCGAACGCCGAACTCGTCGTTCAGGCCCGAGCCGGACACTTTCCGTGGCTCGACGACGCCGGCCAGTTCGTGGCCGCCGCCGCGGCGTTCTTGCGACAGGCGACACCACGCCAGTCGGCGACAGGTTCAGGCCATTACTTCGCCTGAGCGAGCGCCTCGTCGTCGGCGGCGAAGCCGGCGTCCGGCTCGTCCGGCGGATGCTCGAGATCCGATGAACCGAACCTTGGGGGTTGCGGTCAGACCGATGGCACGGCAATCGTGGTGAGGCGGTTGCTGAAGCGGGCGAGCATGGCGGTGTGGGACGTTTCGGGGAACAGCCGGCCGATCAGCGGTGGGATGCGCAAGTTGGCGGGATTGCGCTTGGCCAGCCGGGAGACCAGAGAGATGTGCGGGTAGCGGGCCTTTTCGTAGGCGCGCAGCCGTACCGCGGGATCGTCGCCGTCCTTGGCGAGCTCGCGCCCGAGCACCCACGCGTCCTCGAGCGTCTGGTTGGCGCCCTGCCCCAGGGTGGGTGGCATGGTGTGGGCGGCGTCGCCGACCAGGGTGATGCGGCCCTCTCCCACCACCTGGCGAACCTTGTTCCAGTGGTGGCCGAAGAACTCGAGGTCGTCCTCGGAGGCGGCGGCGAGCACCTCGGGGACGGGCGACGCCCAGTGCCCGAACCGGCGCCTCAGCTCGGCCAGCGGTGCGGCGGGCCGCGGGTCCGCGGGTGACCAGCGCATGTCGAACCACCACTGCAGCAGGCCCTCGCCCGCGGGCATGAGCCCGCACGCGCCCTCTCGTCCCGTGATCATGAGATGGCGGTGCGTGCCCGCGAGATCGATGTCGATCGGGCTGAGGCCCTGCCAGGTGCCGAAGGTCGCCGGCTGGACGGCGCCCTCGCCCCACAGGTGGCGCTGTACCACCGAGTGGTGGCCGTCGGCTCCGATGAGCATGTCTCCCGTGTCCGTCGACCCGTCGCTGAAGGTCGCCGTCACCTGGCCATTGCCCTGGGTCACACTCCGGCAGCCCATGCCGTGGCGGACGAGGTCGTCGGGCAGCCCGTCGGCCAGGCGTTCCAGCAGATGGCGGCGGGAGATCGCCTTGGTCACGAAGCCGAAACGGTCGGCCGCGTGGGCGATGTTCATGCTGGTGCGCAGCCGGCCGCCGGAGGTCAGCGCGTCGATCCGGTCGATGCGGGCGCCGATGCCGTCCAGGCCGACGCCGAGATCGTTCAGTACGGCATTGCCGTTGCTCCAGATGAGCAGCGCCTTACCGCCCTTGCGCCGGCCCGGAGCCTGCTCGTAAACCCGCACCCGGTGACCGGCGGCCAGTAACCCGCGTGCGACAGCCAGGCCGCCCACCCCGGCGCCGATGACAAGAATGTCCATGTCCCCTCCATATCGGAGTGTCTCCAATTCGAAGATACTCCGGGGTGGAGTAGGTTAGGAAAGTGGCCCACAAGCATCCAGAAGAGGCTGTCTTCCGCGAGTTCCTGATCGCGGTCCTCCTGCACAACGAGGCGGTGGCCGACCGGCTCGGCCTGCAACCGGTCGACGTCGCCGCCGCCATCCTGCTGGAGACCCGGGGACCACTCCCCGTGGGGACGATCTCCGAGGAGCTTGGGCTGCCATCCGCCTCGACCACCCGGTTGATCGACCGGCTGGAGAAGGCGGGGTACGTGCGACGGGTGCGCGGCGAGCGTGATCGGCGCACGGTCACCGTGGAGCTGGTCGAGGGCGGCCTGGACGATTACGACGCCGCCTGTGAGTCGTCCAGGCGGCACCTGGATGCGATCGCCATGCACTACGGGCCGGAACAGGTGCCGTTGCTGCTGGACATGTTCACCCGCGTCGCCGGGGCCTATCGATCGGTCACCAAGGAACTACGCCAGGACGAACGGTAGAGCCTCATCGATAGCCGACCAGGCCGTCCGCCAACTCTTCCGCGTCGCCATCATGGTGAGCGGACAGAGCCTGCTGGAGAGCGAAGGTGCCGCGGATCACGTCTATGCGGGAGCCGATCTCCTTCACCGACCAGCCCGTCAGTGACAGCAGCCGCCTCAGGAACGCATCGCCGTAGCTTGCGGAAATGGCCGCGAGATCCTCTGCAGGATCTCCCAGGACGACTTCGTCCCAATCGACCACCCCGCTGAGCCGGGGCCGCCCGTCAACCCAGCTCCACAGGGCGTTCTCGGCCCCCAGATCACCATGGACGACCGCCGCGGTGAGGTGCGGAAGGGTGTCGAGCGCGACGAGCTCACGTTCGGCCCGTCGGCGCCCTGTCTCGGACATGAGCGGAAACAAGTCCACCCGAACGACGGCCGCGAACTTCCGCCACCGATCCTCGGCCGCATGCGGCAGGGCCGCACGCACACCCGAATCCGCGCCGGCCCTGCTGAGCCCGGCCAGGAGCAGGGCATATTGCGCCACCACCGCCTCAACGACCTGAGCATCATCGAGCGCATCCGCCTCAAGGGGCGCTCCAGGAATACGGCTGAGAACCAGGAACGGTGGTTCACCGGTTCGCCGGACATCTCCCTGGAGCAGCGGCTGCGGCGTCTGAAAGCCGAGCTCGAGGCCCGCGAGAATACGCAGCACCGCCGCCCGCCCGGCCAGCCGGTCGGCGGCCGCCTCGGTGCGTGGCAGGCACACGACACGCTCCGACCCTATGATCACGTCATGGAACTGGCCCCGGCGGATGGTCAGACTGTCTGGTGCGTTCTCCGGCAGCAGCCAGCTTAGCAACGGACTATAGGCATCGGGGATCTCCATGACGATGCGGGCTCTCCTCCTCGGGCGTGGGTCCTCGTCGACGGGTGGCAGGACGAGGATGGCATGCACGAGCGCAGTCGCACGGCGCGGCATCTCAGTCGGCCCCAGGAATCTCTGGGCACCGTCGGGCCCTCAGGGAAGCACGTCTGCGCGAAGCTAGGGCCGCTCGGGCCGGGTCCGGCAGGCCCCACCCGGCAATCGGGGAACGTGTGACAGCGGGGTTTTCGGGGCGGGCGCCAGCAGGCCCACCACCCAGATGGCAAACGGGTGGGTGAGCCTTGGCCCACCTACCCGAACCCCTACTCGTAGCGGGCTGTGCTGTCTCGGACGATCAGCTCCGTGGCGAGCTCCACGCGCTTGGTCTCCGGCGCCTCTCCCCGGCCCATCGCCAGCACCGTACGCGTGGCCAGCGCCGCCATCTCCTGCAGCGGCTGCCGCACCGTCGTCAACGGCGGCCAGGCCGACTTCGACAGGGGCAGGTCATCGAAGCCCACCACGCTCAAATCCTCCGGCACACGAAGCCCCCGCTGGCGAGCGGCCTCGAACACGCCGAACGCCATCAGGTCGCTGCCCGCGAAAATGGCCGTCGGCGGCTCCTCGAGCGAGAGGAGCGCGTGGCCCTCGTCGTGGCCGGACTCCACCAGGAACGTGCCGCGCCGGATCAGCTCGGGCGCGATCGGCACGCCCGCCGTCTCCAGGGCCGCCCGGTATCCGTCCACCCTGGCCTGGCTGCAGAGCATGTCGCTCGGGCCGCTGATCGTGCCGATCCGGCGGTGGCCGAGCTCCAGCAGGTGGCGGGTCGCGGCCAGGCCGCCGTTCCAGTTGGTGGCCCCGACCGAGACGACGCCGGGCGCGGGCTCACCCTCCGGGTCCACCACCGCGAACGGCAGGGAGCGCGCGCTGAGCTGGGCCTGAATGCCGGTGGACAGGCGTGAGGCGACGATGACCACGCCGTCGGTCCTGCGGGCGGCCAGGCGCTCGAGCCAGTCACGGCCCGGGCCCGCATGGGTGTGCAGGACGGAGATGACCACGCTGGCCCCGGCCTCGTGGGCCGCGCCCTCCGCGCCGCGCACGATCTCCATGGCCCACGGCGACTCGATCTCGGCGAACACCACGTCGACCAGGCCGGTCGGGGTGTCGTCCTGACTGATGCGCCGCTGGTAACCGTGCTCCTGCAGGAGCCGTTCGACTCGATGGCGGGTCGCCGGAGCGACCTCTGGACGTCCGTTGATGACCTTGGACACCGTCGGGATGGAGACCCCAGCCTCCTCCGCGATCAGTGCGATCGTCACCCGCCGCTTCGCTGACACGTTCGGGAGTTTAGCCGAAAGTTTCGGTTTGGGATCGCTCCCACTCGAGGTGTTGACGCTTTACATACTGTTTACCTACGATCCAGGCAGCGAAATTATCGGGGATATAGCGAAACTTTCTTCCGGTACGACTCACAGTGCCCCATGCGTCACGTAGAGGGTTCTGCGGAGGAGTGCCGGGCCACTCTGAGGAAGGGACCCCGGAATGAAACGCAGTCTGGTGTTGATCGCAACCGCAGTGCTCATAGCCGGCTGCGGCAGTGGCGGCGGTGGAGGAAGCAGCGCGGCTCCTCAGCAGGGCGGCTCCCCCGCCAAGGTCACGCTCGAATGGTGGCACCTGTCGACCGCCGAGCCGCTCAAGTCCCTCTGGGCGCAGCGGGCCAAGGAGTACATGGCCGCGCATCCCAACGTCACCATCAAGGCCACGGTCCTGGAGAACGACGCGTACAAGGCCAAGCTCACCACGATCACGCAGTCGGGCAAGGCCCCCGACATATTCGCCTCGTGGGGCGGCGGCGTGCTCAAGCAGCAGATCGACGCGGGGCTGGTCAAGGACATCTCGGCCGACGTCGCCGACGTCCTGCCCACCTTCACGCCGGCGTCGCTGAGCGCGTACCAGGTCGACGGCAAGACGTACGGACTGCCGACCGACATCGGCATGGTCGGCTTCTGGTACAACAAGAAGCTCTTCGCCAAGGCGGGCGTCACGGAGCCGCCGGCCACGTGGTCGGCGTTCCTCGAGGACGTCAAGAAGATCAAGGCGGCGGGCGTCACCCCGATCGCCCTGGCCGGCAAGGAGAAGTGGCCCGGCCACTACTACTGGGCCTACCTCGCCATGCGCATCGCCGGCCTGGACGCGCTCAAGCAGGCGGCCACCGACCACGACTTCACCAAGCCCGACTTCGTCGCCGCCGGACAGCAGGTCAAGGCGCTGGCGGACCTGCAGCCGTTCCAGAAGGGCTTCCTCGGCGCGGCGTACTCCACCCCCGACGGCCAGGCGGCCACGGTCTCGAACGGCAAGGCCGCCATGGAGCTGATGGGCCAGTGGGCGCCCGCCGTGGAGAAGGACGCCGGCAAGGGGCTCGGCGACGACCTGGGCTTCTTCCCCTTCCCCGCGGTGGAGGGCGGCAAGGGCTCGGCCGGTGACGCGTTCGGCGGTGGCGGCGGCCTGGCCGTGGGCGCGGACGCCCCGGCGGAGGCCGTGGACTTCGTGAAGTTCATGACCGAGATGGGCAACCACTCCAAGGCCGTGGAGGCCGGCGGCGTGCTGCCGGTGCTCAAGGGCGAGGAGAGCGCGGTGAAGGACCCCAACCTCAAGCAGGTGGCGACCCTGCTGGCCTCGGCCAGCGGTTACCAGCTCTACCTCGACCAGGCCTATCCGCCGGCCGTCGGCCAGCAGGTCAACGACAGCGTGGCCGAGCTCATCGCCGGCACGAAGACGCCGGAGGAAGTGGGCAAGGCGATCACCGAAGTGGCCAAGAGCGAAGGATGACGACTCTCACCAGAGGGCCGGAGGCGGTCAAGCTTCCGGCCCCTGCCCCTGCCGCCAGGCGGCGCGGCCGCTGGGTGACCATCGCCCTGTTCCTGCTGCCCGCTCTGGTCCTCTTCCTGCTCCTGGTCGTCGCGCCCATCGTGGTGGCGTTCTACTCCAGCGTGTTCAAGTGGAACGGGTTCGGCGGCCTGCCGACCAACTTCATCGGACTGGACAACTTCACCCGGCTCTTCGGCACCGAGATCTTCGGGCAGGACCTGTGGCACCTGGTGGTCCTCGTGCTGCTGTCGATCTGCATCCAGCTGCCGTTCTCGCTGGCCATCGCGATGCTGCTGAACCAGCGCATCCGCGGGCGGGCACTCTACCGGGTGGTGTTCTTCGCGCCGTACGTGCTCTCCGAGGTCATCACCGGCGTGCTGTTCTCGCTGATCCTCTCGCCCGAATCAGGCATGGCGAACCAGCTCCTGTCGGTGTTCGGGCTCGACTCGGAGTGGCTGGCCGACCCCGGCACCGTGATGCCGTCGCTCTTCCTCGTCATGACGTGGAAATATTTCGGCTTCCACATGATGATCTATCTCGCCGGGCGGCAGAACATCCCGAACGAGCTCACCGAGGCGGCCCAGATCGACGGCGCCACGAGCTGGAAGACGTTCAGGCACATCACGCTGCCGCTGCTCGGGCCGACGATCCGGATCAGCGTCTTCCTGTCCGTCATCTACAGCATCCAGCTCTTCGACCTGATCTGGATCCTCACCCAGGGCGGCCCTTCGCACTCCTCCGAGACGATGGCCGTCACCATGATGGACTGGGGCTTCAAGCGCTCCCAGGTCGGCTACGCCAGCGCCATCAGCGTCGTGATGTTCCTGCTCAGCCTCGTCTTCGCCCTCGTCTACCAGCGTTTCGTGATGCGCCGTGACCTGGAGGGCGCGACCACCTCGATGGGAGACCGCCGATGATCCATCGCAAGAAGCGCACGCCGCGGCGCAACACCCTGCCGCTGCACATGGTCGCGTGGATCGTCGGCGCGTTCGTCATCATCCCGGTGATCTACGCGTTGATCGGCGGCTTCAAGCCCACCAGCGAGTTGTCCACCAACCCGTTCGGGCTGCCGGAAACGTGGGTGACGGCCAACTACACCGACGTGCTCGGCTCGAGCTCGTTCTGGCTGCAGTTGTGGAACAGCACGTTCATCGCGGTCGTGACGACCGTGCTGACCGTCGGGGTGTCGGCGCTGGCGGGGTTCGTCTTCGCCAGGTTCGCCTTCCGCGGCAGGGAGCTGTTCTTCACGTTGTTCACGGCCGGGCTGATGTTCCCGTTCGCGGTGGCCATTCTGCCGATCTTCGTGCTGCTGCGCTCGTTCGGCCTGCTGGGCAACCCGTTCGGCGTGATCCTCACGCAGGCGGCCTTCGGCCTGCCGTTGACGATCATCATCCTGCGCGGCTTCTTCCGCAGCATCCCGGGCGAGGTCGAGGAGGCGGCCATCATCGACGGCTGCAGCCCGTTCGGGTTCTTCTGGCGGATCCTGCTGCCGATGGCCAGGCCCGCCATCGCCACCGTCTCGGTCCTCGCCCTCGTGGGCAGCTGGAACCAGTTCATGCTGCCGCTCGTGGTGTTCAGCGAGGAGTCGAGCTGGACGCTGCCGCTGGGCATCCAGCAGTTCCAGGGCCAGTACGCCTCCGACACCGCCCGCATCCTGGCCTATCTCGTCCTGGCCATGCTGCCCGCGCTCGGGTTCTACGCCATTGCGGAACGTCACCTGGTCGGTGGTCTCACCGCGGGCGCGACGAAGGGGTGACCACATGCTGCTTGTGTCCGGAGCCCAGCTCGTCACGGACGAAGACACGCCGGTACGGCTACGCGGGGTGGGTCTCGGGGGCTGGATGAACATGGAGAACTTCATCACCGGCTATCCGGCCGACGAGAGCTCCATGCGTTACGCCGTGCGCACCGTGCTGGGCGACGAGCGGGCGGAGCTGTTCTTCGACCGCCTGCTGAGCTCGTTCTTCACCGAGGACGACGCGGCGCTGCTGGCCGGGCTGGGCATGAACTGCGTGCGCATCCCGGTCAACTACCGCCACTGGGAGTCCGACGACCGGCCCTTCGAGATCGACCCGCGCGGCTTCCGCCACCTCGACCGAGTGATCGGGCTGCTCGGCGCGCACGGCATCTACAGCGTGATCGATCTGCACGCGCTGCCCGGCTCCCAGAACCAGCACTGGCACTCCGACAACCCCACGCACGTGGCCGCGTTCTGGCAGCACCGGCACTTCCAGGACCGTGTGGTGCACCTGTGGGAGGCCGTCGCGGACCACTACCGCGACAACCCCTGGGTGGCCGGGTACAACCCGGTCAACGAGCCGGGCGACCTCACCGGCAAGGTCATCGGGCCGTTCTACGACCGGCTGGTGAAGGCCGTGCGGTCCGCCGACCCGCACCACGTCCTGTTCCTGGACGGCAACACGTACGCCACCGATTTCTCGATATTTCGGGAGGTGTATGAGAACACGGTCTTCGTCCTCCACGACTACGCCCTGGCGGGCTTCGCCCACGGCGGGCCGTACCCCGGTTACACCCGCGGCGAGTGGTGTGACAGGAACGAGCTGGAGCGGGCCTTCGCCAAGCGCTCCCGCTTCCAGCGCGAGACGGGCACGCCGCTGTGGGTGGGCGAGTTCGGCCCCGTCTACACCGGGGATCCGGCCGTGGACCAGCAGCGCTACCAGATCCTGCGCGACCAGCTGGCCATCTACGACGCCCAGGGCGCCGGCTGATCGCTGTGGACGTACAAGGACGTGGGGTTGCAGGGGCTCGTGCACGCCGCGGGACCGTACCTGAACAGGTTCGGCGGCTTCATCGCCAAGAAGCGGCGGCTCGGCGCGGACCGCTGGGGCTCCACCATGGAGGAGTCCGCGGACGTGCTCGCTCCCCTGCACGCGCTGATCGAGACCGAGACCCCCGGCTGGGACCCGTACCCGTGGGGCGCCCGCTACCAGACCGACGACCTGATCAGGCACATCCTCATCGCCCAGGCGCTGCTGCCCGAGTACGCCGAGCTGTTCCGCGGGCTCGACGACCGCGAGCTGACCGCCCTGGCCGACTCGTTCCTTCTGGAGCAGTGCGTACGCCGCCAGCCCCTGCTCGACCTGCTGGCCGGCAATCTCCACGCGTGATCCCCCGCACACTGTCACTTCCGGCTCTTGCGCTAGGTATGCTTCGCCTGTCCTAATTTAGGTAAGGCTTTCCTCAGCAAATCTTTAGCAAGCGGGAGTGACGGTGTTCGCCAGTTACCTCATCGGACTGCGCGAAGGTCTCGAGGCGACACTCGTCGTCTCAGTCCTGGTCGCCTTCCTGGTCAAGAGTGACCGAAAGGACAAGCTCCCTCAAGTCTGGACGGGAGCGGGTGCGGCCGTCGCGCTGTCCGTGGGGTTCGGGGCACTGCTGACGTTCACCGCGGCGAACCTGGGACACACGGGGCAGGAGCTGTTCGACGCCATCACCTCGCTGCTCGCCGTCGTGTTCGTCACCTGGATGATCTTCTGGATGCGGCGGGCGGCCCGCGCGCTCTCCGGAGAGCTGCGGGGCAAGCTGTCCGACGCGCTGGAGATGGGCTCGGCCGCGGTGATCGTGATGGCGTTCCTCGCCGTCGCCCGCGAAGGGCTGGAGACGGCGATTCTCTTCTTCGCCTCCGTGCAGGGCGCCACCACGTCGTCGGCGCCGTTGATCGGCATCAGCCTGGGGCTGCTCACCTCCGTACTCATCGGCTGGGGCCTCTACCGCAGCGCCGTGAAGATCAACCTCACCAAGTTCTTCACCTGGACGGGGCTGCTGCTGATCCTGGTGGCCGCGGGCATCTTCAAGTACGGCGTGCACGACCTGCAGGAGGCGAACATCCTGCCCGGTCTGAGCTCGTACGCCTTCGACATCAGCTCCGCCATTCCCGCCGATTCCTGGTACGGCATGCTGCTGTCGGGCATGCTGAACATCACGCCCCAGCCGAGCATCGCCGAGGTCATCGCCTGGGCCTGTTACGTCGTTCCCACTCTCTTCTTCTTCCTGCGCAGCTCGCGGGTGAAGCCCACGCCGTCACCCGCGTCCTCCGCGGCCTGAACAGGAGCACCATGCGTACCGCAATCAGCCTGTCCTTCGGCGCGCTCGCCCTCACGACGCTGGCCGCCTGCGGCTCCGGCGGCGACACCGCCGCCTCCTCCGGATCCGCCGCCCCCGGGAAGATCACCGTGGCGGCGAGCGACACCGAGTGCAAGGTCGCCGCCTCCGAGGTCGAAGCGGGCACCACGACGTTCTCGATCAAGAACGGCGGCAGCAAGGTGACCGAGTTCTACGTGTACGCCCCCGGCGACCGGGTCATGGCCGAACTCGAGAACATCGTGCCCGGATTGACCAGGGAGCTCATCGCCGAGCTGCCGGCGGGCGCGTACGAGACGGTGTGCAAGCCCGGCATGGTCGGCAAGGGCATCCGCAACGCGTTCAAGGTGACCGGCGAGCACAAGTCGCTCAACGAGGACGCCAAGCTCGCCGAGGCCGTCGCCGGCTACAAGCGGTACATCAAGGCGCAGAGCGACACGTTGCTGATCAAGACGCAGGAGTTCGTGGACGCGGTCAAGGCGGGGAAGATCGACAAGGCCAAGGAGCTGTTCCCGGTCGCGCGGACGTACTGGGAGCGCATCGAGCCGGTGGCGGAGATCTTCGGTGACCTCGACCCCGCCATCGACGCCCGCGAGGCGGATCTGGCAGAGGGCGAGGAGTGGACCGGCTTCCACAGGATCGAGAAGGATCTGTGGATCAAGAAGGACATCAGCAAGGACGGGCCGATCGCCGACAAGCTGATCGCCGACGTCAAGACCATCGTGGACAAGTCGAACGCGGCCGAGCTTACCCCCCTGAACCTGGCCAACGGCGCCAAGGAACTGCTCGACGAGGTGGCCACCGGGAAGATCACCGGCGAGGAGGACATCTGGTCGCACACCGACCTGTGGGACTTCGACGCCAACCTCGAGGGCTCCAAGGCGGCCGTGCAGGCGCTCCGGCCGGTGCTGGAGGAGCGCGCTCCCGACCTGGTCAAGACGCTGGACCAGAAGTTCGCCGCGGCCGAGGCGGCGCTCGACGCGCACCAGAAGGGCGACGGCTGGAAGTTGCACAACGAGCTGTCGAAGGCTGAGCTGAAGACGTTGTCCGACGCGATCAACGCGCTGGCCGAGCCGATCAGCAAGATCGCTCCGGCCATTACGAAGTAGCGGGAGACGGCCATGAGTTTGAGCCGCAGGGGTCTGTTCGGGCTCGGCGCCGCGGGTGCGGCCGTGGTCGGGGCCGGGGTCGTGGCCACGACCACGCTGCTCGACGAGGCACCGGTCGCGCACGCCTCCTCGACCTCCGACCCCTTCCCCTTCTACGGCGAGCACCAGGCGGGCATCGTCACGCCCGCGCAGGACCGGTTGCACTTCGTGTCGTTCGACGTCATCACGAAGAAACGGGACGAGCTGGTCGAGCTGCTGCAGGAGTGGACGGCCGCGGCGGCGCGGCTGACGCAGGGCAAGGAGGCGGGGTCGTTCGGGGCGGTGGACGGCGCACCCGAGGCCGCACCCGACGACACGGGCGAGGCGCTCGGGCTGCCCGCCTCCGGGCTGACGCTGACGATCGGGTTCGGGGCGTCGCTGTTCGACGACCGGTTCGGGCTGGCGGACAAGCGGCCCGCGGCCCTCGCCGACCTGCCGAAATTCCCGGGAGAGCAGCTCATTCCGGAAATTTCCGGCGGCGACATCTGCGTGCAGGCGTGCGCCCACGACCCCCAGGTCGCCGTGCACGCCATCCGCAACCTGGCCAGGATCGGCTTCGGCAAGGTGTCCGTACGCTGGTCGCAGCTCGGCTTCGGCCGTACGTCGTCCACGTCCCGTGCCCAGGCGACCCCGCGCAACCTGCTGGGCTTCAAGGACGGCACCAACAACCTCAAGCTGGAGGACGCCGACCTGCTGCGCGACCAGCTGTGGGCCTCCACGCAGGACGGCAGCGGCTGGATGGCGGGCGGCACGTACATGGTGACCAGGAAGATCCGCATGGCGATCGAGACCTGGGACCGCACGTCGCTCGCCGAGCAGGAGCAGATCTTCGGCAGAGACAAGGGCGAGGGCGCGCCGCTGGGTAAGAAGGCCGAGTTCGACGCGGTGGACTTCGCGACCAAGGGGGCGGACGGGCAACCGTACATCAAAGCCGACGCCCACGTGCGGCTGGCGCATCCGAGCTCCAACGACAACGCGCACCTGCTCCGCCGCGGCTACAACTTCGTGGACGGATCCGACGGGCTCGGCCGGCTGGACGCGGGGCTGTTCTTCATCGCCTACCAGCGGGATCCGCGCAAGCAGTTCGTGCCCGTTCAGATGAGGCTGGCCAAGAACGACGCGCTCAACGAGTACATCAAGCACGTCTCCAGCGGCCTGTTCGCCTGCCCACCCGGCGTCAAGGACGCGGGAGACTACTGGGGCCGCACACTCTTCGAGTAGTGGTTTAGCACAGCCAGTGCCGCGATCGGGAGCAGCAGCAGTGTCAGCGCACCGGACAGAACAAGCCCTCCGGTGGTCCCGGCCAGCTCGATCAGTGGTCCGCCGACCGTCAGGCCAAGTGGGGCGGCCACCGTAGAGCCGGTCGTCCAGAGCGTGACCACCTGCTGCTGCTCGTCGGGCTTGAGCCCCGACTGCAGGAAGCTGTACGCGACAGGCGTGAACGGCGCCCACACCAGGCCGCCCAGACCGAAAACGATCAGTGCGAGAGTGAGGTCGCCGACGAACGCAAGAGCGATCGGGCACATCGCCCACAGGCCGATGATCGCGATCAGCACATGACGCTGTGGAAGGTTCCGCAACTGATTCACGAGAGCGGCGCCGGCGAATGCGCCGACCCCAAGCGCACCCCACATGAGCCCCAGACCAGACACGCCGGCGTCCAGCGTCCCGCGCACGTACAGGGGCAGCGCCACCTCGATCGGCATGTAGAAGAAATTGAAGAAGAACACGACGACCAGCAGTCTCGCGGCAACCGGTCGGCGACGAAGGATCCGCCAGCCCGATTCGCCGGCTCGGGGGCGACGGAGCGCGTCACGATCTTCGGCGGCTCGGGGAATGGACACCAGGACGGCGATCAACAAGATCAGCGCACCGCACGCGTCGAACAAGAGCGCGACGCCCGCGCTGGTGGACGCCACGATCACCCCGCCCAGCACCGGCCCGACAATGTAGAGCGCGAACGAGGCATTCAGCCCGAGTAAGCCGTTGACGGCGAACCGCCCGGTCTCGCCCGCGATGGACGTCGCCAGCAGACGCCGGCTGCTTGATCCAGCCATCCGGAACGTCGCGCCGAAGAGGAGACCGACGATCAGCACGGGCAGCGTGAGTTGCTCGGTGACGGCCAAAACCGCCAGGGTGACAAAGGTCAGCGACCGTAACACGCAGTCGGCGATCAGGAGGGTGCGCGGCGGCACCCTCACCCGTCCCAATCCGACGGCCAGCGCAAGGATGGTGGACAGGACGAACGGCGCGGCCTCCACCAGCCCAATCGCGATCGCCTTGGGCACGCCGCCGTGGATGGACAGCGTCTGCACGGGCATGGCCACAATGATCACACCCGTACCGACGTTGGCCAGGAGGTCACCCAGCAGGAGACCGGCCACCTGGCGGTTGCGCAGCACCTCGCGGTAGGACCGGTTGGCCTCATGGGTCGCTCCGGTGGGCATTGGGCTGGTCTCCTTCTGAGAGTTGTCCTTCACGGCCTGGACAACGCTGGCCCAGCTCGCCGACGGCACCAGGTTATGGCTGCGATCGCCGGTCGGGTCAGCTCAGCTCCTGGATGCGGATCAGGTTGCCCGCGGGGTCACGGAAGGCGCAGTCGCGGATGCCGTACGGCTGCTCGGTCGGCTCCTGGACGAGCTCGGCGTCGCCGGCCTGGAGCCGTGTGAACGCGCCGTCGAGGTCGGAGGTAGCCAGGACGATGCGGGCGTAGGTGCCCTTGGCCATCATCTCGTCGATCATGCGGCGCTCCTCGTCGGTGATGCCGGGTTCGGCGGCCGGCGGATACAGGACTATGGACGTGCCGGGCAGGTCGGCGGGGCCGACCGTGATCCAGCGCATCGTGCCGTTTCCGAAGTCCTTGCGGACCTCGAAGCCAAGGGTGTCGCGATAGAAGGCCAGGGATGCTTCAGGGTCGGTGTGCGGGAGGAAGGTCCAGTGAATGCTGATGTCCATGGCGGTCAGGCTAGGTGCGGCTCCGTGACCCGAGCTTCTCAAATCCTGCTCGGTCTGTTGCCCCACCTGACCCGGAGCGGCCGTGACCGGCGTGCTCATTGCCGCCGAGCGAGGCAAGGCGTCGGTGGACGCAGTGATAGGGGACGCCGATGATGTGGCGATCGCGGCGATCACTGTGGCCGAGTTGCTCGTCGGTGTCGAGGTGGCCGATGCGGCCCGACGACCCAATCGGCAGGCCTTTGTGGATGAGGTCCTCGCGCTGATCCCGGTTGAGGAGTACACAACGGACGTCGCCAGGGTCCATGCCCGCCTCATGGCGCATGTCCGGCGAGAAGGCAAGTCGCGAGGCGCCTACGATCTGCTGATCGCAGCGACGGCCGCGGCCACCGCGAGGACAGTGATCACGATGGATGCGTCGGCAGCGTTCGACGCTCTCCCCGGTGTCCGCTCTCAGGTGGTTCCTCGCTGAGTGCCGATGGCACGCCCCGGGCCGAGCACGGCCGGGGGTTGGGGCGGGGAACGTCGTCTCCCCGGCCTGCCATCAAGAATCGCCCTTCGGACGAGCGACCTCTGGTCCATCGCCGGGGAAGGGACCCTGCAGTTCGCCGGCGAGGCGAGGATCGCTCCAGATCACCGCGGTGGAGCGCCACGAGGTCAACGCCCTCCCGAACGGCAGCAGCTCTCCTGTGTCCGCCCCCGCGATCAGGTGGCTGAGCAGTTCACGTACGCACTCGTGACGTTCCGTATCGGGCAGCCAGGTGAGCCAGGGGAACTCTTCCGCGAGGACTTCCTCCGCGAGGGCGCCGTTACGGCGGGCCAAGATGGCGAGCGCACGAGCGGCGATACGCAGGCTGGCCACCCCCCGCCTCGAATCGCTCGGCGCGCATCAAGATGAGGTTTTCGTCATCGCGTCGTTCGAGGATGACATCGGCACTGTCCAGTGTGGGAAGCACCCGGCGGCAAGGACGGCTCAACGATGGCGGGCGCGGGAGGCGGCGGCGTGGGCGCGGTTGGCGCAGCGGGTCGAGCAGAACTGGCGCTTGCCCGGGCGGCTGCGATCCACGAAGACGTCCTGGCATGGCCGGGCCGCGCACAGGCGCAGCCGTTCCCAGTCGCCCGACGCGGCGAGGTCGAGTAGCTCGGCGACGGATCGTACGGCCAGCCGTTCGGCCAGGGTGGCTCCTTCAGGCGCCCTGAGCCGCTGCCGCGGCACCCCGTCCGCCTCTTCCACGACGACCCGTATCGGCAGCTCGTCCGCCCACCGGGCCAGGGCGGGCGTCCGCTCCGCGGACTCGCAGGACAGCACCGCACGCAACCGGTCCCGGACAGCGCGGATCGCCTCCAGGCCGTTCCCACCCGGGCCGTCGTCACGCCCGCGGGACGGCGGGGGCGGGGTGATGGGCTCGGCCAGTTCCTGGCAGAAGCGGTGCAGTGCTTCCACGTCCGGCAGGCGTTCAGGATCGTCCAGGTACTCGTCCCAGGTGTTGGCCAGATCGAGCGCCGCAAGACCCGTCTCGGCGAACTGGCGCATCCCGCCCCCCTCTGTTACCGTCACGACTATGACCATAATAACCCCTGACAAGACTCTCACGGTTCTCGACGTGCCCTCCAACCTCGGCCTGCGCCCACTCGCCCCCGACACCATCCCCGGCTGCTACAAAGCCCCCTGGGCACTGCGGAACGCCGGTCTCGTCCAGCGGCTCGGCGCGGCCGACGCGGGGGCGCTCGTCCCGCCCCGCTACGTGGCCACCTGGACGCCGGGCAGCGGCGTGCGCAACGGACCCGCCATCGCCGGCTACGCCCGCAGGCTGGCCGACCGGGTGAGCGCGATCAGGGAGGAGGGCGGGTTTCCTGTCCTGCTCGGCGGCGACTGCTCGATCCTGCTCGGCCCCGCCCTCGCCCTGCGCAGGAGTGGACGGTACGGGCTGGCGTACCTGGACGCGCACTCCGACTTCCGGCACCTCGGCAACTCCCCGCACGTCGGCGCGGCGGCCGGGGAGGACCTGGCCCTGGTCACCGGGCGCGGTGACGACTACCTCACGGACATCGACGGGCTGCGGCCGTACGTCAGGGACGAGGACGTGATCGTTCTGGGGGTTCGGGACGAGGAGGATCTCAACGACTTCGCGGAGAGCGGCATCGCCCACATCCCCGGCAGCGACATCTCCCTCGACGACGCGAGCAAGGTGCTCGTGCGTGACGAGCTCGACGGGTTCTGGATCCACGTGGACGTCGACGTGCTCGACCCGTCCGTGCTGTCCGCCGTCGACTCCCCCACCCCGGGTGGGCTCGACGCCGACCGGTTCACCGAGCTGATTCGCGGGCTGGTGGGCCTGCCGGGGGCCGCCGGACTGGAGGTGACGATCTTCGATCCCGACCTGGACGAGGACGGCAGCCAGGCAGCCCTGCTCACCGACATCCTCGTGGAGGCGCTCGCCTAGCGGATCACGTAGCCGCTGGAGCTGGACTGGCCGGTCTCGTTCGTGGCCGTGATCGAGGTCCAGGGGCCCGAGGGAACGTACGGGGCCCATGCCGACTCCAGCTGCCCCTTCTCGTACCACTCCTGCTTGACCGCCACCCCCTGCGGGTCGAAGCGGAGCGTGCCGCCGCGCAGGTTGTGGCCCTCGACGAGGATGCCGGGCCGCCCGTTCATCTCCTTACGCGAGGCGCCGACGATGATCGGCTGCCGCCACCCGCTCACGATGTCGTCGGCCAGTGAGGGCGTGTCGTAGCGGGCCTGGCATGTGAAGAAGGGATCCCACCCGTAAGAGATGATTTTTCCGGCATGCGTCCCGGCCGCCATCACCTGCTGGTCGATCCGGCTCTTCGTGGTACGCCCGCGCAACGGCAACGGATCGACCCTCCCGCACTCCCCGTCCACCGGCGTCGGCTCGAACCCCTCGACGTTCACCCACAGCTCCACCCCGGACGGGACCCGCCGCGCCGCCGCCTCGATGTAGTCGCGGGTGGCCCCGTAGTACGCCTGCGCGTAGCTCACATCCCCGACGACCGGCACCAGGCGCGGCGCGACCTTGGCCTCCGCCTCATGAACCCCGTAGACGGGCACCTTCCCCGTCCCCCGCCCGTCCTGCACGGCGACGGCCATGGGCGCCCCCGCCCGGGTCGCGGCGATGTCGGCGAGCCCCTCCTCCGCCTGCCCGGGCGGGAACCCGCGGCCCTTCCGGGCGTCGATGTACGGGCTGACCAGGATCTTCTTCCCCGGCAGGGTGGCGGCGACGACCGCATGCTGGGCCGCGTACAGCTCGATGATCGGGTCCTTGGCCGCCCGCGTCCGCATGGCCAGCTCGAACGACTGGTAAACCCCTCCGAACGCGGAAGACCTGCCGAACCGCTCCCGGTAGTCGGCGAGCACCCGCGCGGTGAAGGCGTTCAGTGCGGCGGTGTGCGCGAGGTCGGGCTCCCACGGCTTACCCGCCAGCTGCGGCGCGGCGGGCAGCCCCGGGAAGACCGTCATCCCGTACGCGGCCGCCTCGGTCATCAGGTTGCCGAGCCCGTCGCCGTCGGTGGAGATGAGCACGACATCCTGTACGGGGTCCTGGCATGACCCGGCCAGGGAGACCCGGTAGAAGATCCGGCCCCGGCTCACGATCCGCCGGTCCAGCCCCGGGCACCGCAGCAGCCCCTTCCCGAACTCCTCGCTGGTCACGTAGGTGTAGACATGGCGGACCCCGGGGACCTCGGCGCACGGCCGCCCGTCCACGAGGCAGTCGGCGAAGTCGGGCTCCTCGCGGGCGCTGAACCTCGGGCCGAACGTGATGAGCGTGTCGCCGCCGATCGCGTGGATGGCCTCCACCATGCGCCGCGTCACGCACGGATCTGCCCGGGGCATGACCCAGTAGCCGGTGACGGCGTACGGCGCGACGACCCGGGTGTCGCGCGACTGGCATGCCTCGACCTCAGGCTCGTCGGGTGCGGCCAGGCTCACCACGAAGGCGACCGCCACGACCAGCCACAGGATGATCCGGTGCACCCACGCCCCTTCCACGCCACCCCAAGCCTACGCACCCGACCGGCACTCCGGCCTCGTCACGAGTCACGGGGACCTCATTGGGTACTCATGGGAACTCGTGGGGAACTCATGGGGAGCGAGTGCCACCCAGGCGCCACCTCCCGCATCCCGACCACGGACAATGGCGAGCAGGGGGTAGACATCGTGCGTATCGATCTCAGCGGCAAGACCGCGCTGGTCACCGGGTCGACTCAGGGCATCGGGGCGGCCATCGCCGAAGGGCTGGCGATGGCGGGGGCCCACGTCGGGATCAACGGCCGCAGCGAGGGCTCCGTCGCGATGGCCATCGAGCAGATAGAAGTCGGCGACCTGATACCGGCGCCCGGCGACGTGACCACGGACGAGGGCTGCGCGGCGGTGCTCCGCACGCTGCCCCAGGTGGACATCCTCGTCAACAACCTGGGCATCTTCGAGGCCAAATCCGCGCTCGAGATCACCGACGACGAGTGGCGGCGCTACTTCGACGTCAACGTGCTGGCCGCGGTCCGGCTCACGCGTGCCTACCTGCCCGGCATGATCGAGCGCGGCTGGGGCAGGATCCAGTACATCGCCAGCGACTCCGCCGTGGTCATCCCCGTCGAGATGATCCACTACGGCATGACGAAGACCGCGCTGCTGGCCGTGTCCAGGGGTTTCGCCAAGCAGGCGGCGGGCAGCGGGGTGACGGTCAACTCGGTCATCGCGGGTCCGACGCACACCGGAGGCGTCGAGAAGTTCGTGTACGACCTCATGGGCAAGGACCTGGAGTGGGAGGAGGCGCAGCGGGCGTTCATGCTCCAGCACCGTTCCCAGTCGTTGCTGCAGCGCCTGATCGAGCCCGAGGAGATCGCGAACATGGTCGTCTACCTCAGCTCGCCCTTCGCCTCCGCGACCACGGGCGCCGCGGTGCGGGTCGACGGCGGGTACGTGGACTCCATCATCCCCTGAAGGGGAGCCGCGGGCCCCTCGGCAGGGGGATGCGACGCGGCCGGACCGCCGCGAGCCTGGGGGCATGATCTTACGAACCCTGCTCACGCTCGGCCTGCTCGCCGCGCCCACGGTCGCCGAGCGGCCCGCCATCACCTGGCAGGAATGCCCGGCCTATTCCGACGACGTGCTGCGCTGGATGGGCCTCGACGACGATCGGCTGCCCAAGTACAGGGAACTGCTCGGCAGGACGGAGTGCGGCACGCTCACCGTCCCCCAGAACTACGCCGACCCCGGCGGAAAGCAGATCACCATCGCCCTGACCAGGCTCAAGGCCACCGACCAGGAACACCGCCTGGGCAGCCTGGCGGTCAACCCGGGAGGCCCGGGCGGCAGCGGCTACCTGATGCCGCTCGACCTCGCCATGACCGACGCGAAGCTGAACGCCCGCTACGACCTGATCGGCTTCGACCCGCGCGGAGTCGGCTACAGCACGAAGGCCAGGTGCCCCGGGGGCAAGCCGGCGCCGGCGCCGCCGGGTCCCGTCAGCGAGGAACTGGCCAGGAAGGTCTACGACCAGACGGTCACGGACAACCAGGCCTGCGCCCAGTCGGACCCCGGTTTCATCGGCCAGCTCACGACCGCCAACGTGGCCCGCGACATCGATCGGATCCGCTCGGCGCTGGGCGAGCCGAAGATCAGCTTCTTGGGCGTCTCCTGGGGCACCTGGCTCGGCGTGGTCCTGCGCAGCCTGTTCCCCGCCAAGGTGCACCGCATGTGGCTGGACAGCATGGCCCTGCCCACGCCGAGGATGGACGTCTTCACGGAGGTCCGCGCCATGGCCACCGACCGTGACTTCCAGCGGATGGCCAAGTGGATCGCGGAGCGGAACGACGTGTACGGGTTCGGCACGACGAAGGGCCAGGTGGCGTCGGCGCTGACCGGCCTGCGCAAGGCGTACGACGCCAAGCCCCTGACCTTCACGGACATCGACCTCACCGTGGACGGCCGGTTGATCGCGGAGGCGGCGAGCCAGCCGAGCCCCGCCTGGCCGGAGGCCGCCCAGGTGCTGAAGGAGCTGGTGGACGCCACCGGCCCCACCGCGCCCCCGACGATCAAGAAGATCTTCGGCAACAGGCCGTCGAGCCCACCCGCCGGCGTGCCCGAGCGGGGCAACCAGACGGCGAACGTCGCGTTCTTCTGCAACGAGGACCAGGGCGCGCGCACGTTCGACTCGGCCTGGAACGCCTACCGCGAGCGCCTTGAGCGCTACCCGGTGACCGGCGAGATCACCTCGTTCTTCCCGCCGTGCGCCGGGTGGCCGCTGCCCGTGCAGACCACGCGCCTGCGGCATGGCGGCTCGCTGGTGCTGTCGGGGCACCTGTACGAGAGCCCGTCACCGTACGAGTGGACGCTGCAGACGAGGGCGGCCGTCGGCGGGCATGTGGTGACCGTCGACGACGACGTGCACGGCTCCGCGCTCGGGGTGCCGGGCTGCTTCACGAAGGTGATCGGCTACTTCGAGACCGGTCGGGTCACCGCCACCTGTCCCGGGGTGCCGGTGCCGGACTCGACCGAGCTCCCCGACCGTTCCGAGCTCAGTACGACTGCAATTCAATGAGGTTGCCCTCGGGGTCACGCAGATGCGCGGTACGCAGGGTCGGCGCCCAGTCGGGACGGTCCTGGGGCGGGGCGGCGACCGTGGCGCCGTGGCGGGCGAGACAGTCGGCCGCCTTGTCGACGTCGTCCACCTTCATGACCAGCATCGCGGTGTCCTGAGCCGGGTCCTGAACGGCCCGGGGCAGGTCCGCGGTGCCGACGGCCTCCGCGATCCTGTCCCGGGCGAACAGGACCAGCCCGGCCTCTCCCTCGATGTCCCAGTTGGCGTAGCCGGGCAGGACCTTCACCGGCTCGACGCCGTGCAGCTCGCGCAGCACAGCCTGGTAGAACGCGGCGCAGGCCGGGAAGTCGCGCACGAGCAGGCGGGGGTAGAGGGCGTCCATCGGTGCCTCCTCCAAATTAGTGGGTGCCTACCAATAATTGGTGACAACCTACACTAGGGGACATGGACCTGCCGCCCACCCTGCTCGCGACCACAACCTTCGTGCTGCACAAGGTCGGAGCCGGCAGCCGTCGCACTGTCACGGCCCGGCTGACGGGCGAGACTGGGCTGAGCCTTTGGGAGTTCGCCGTGCTGGCCACGCTGGCCGACTTCGGGCCCGCCGCCCAGCGCGAGATCGGCGGCCGGCTCGGGCTCGATCCGAGCGACATGGTGCGGCTGATGGACGGCCTGATGGACGAGGGGCTGACCGAGCGCGACCGCGACCCGGCCGACCGGCGGCGCTACCGGATCTCGCTGACGCCCGCGGGCCGTGACGCGCTGGACCGGGCGCTGGTCGTGATCGAGCGCGTGGAACGGGAGACGCTGGCGCCGCTGACGGCGGACGAACGGAAACAGCTACACGAGCTCGTGGCGAAGGTCTTCACCAGCTGAGCAGGACTTCGCAAGCGCGCCGTAATTAACCCAGAGGTCACACTGTTCACTGCCATACCACATGCCCTCTTTGCACACAGTTGCAGATCATGTTAGATGGAGGCGAGCAGAGAGGACCGGCACAGTGACGCTGATTCTCGATGGCGTCTTCGTACGGCGGCGCGGGGAGACGTGGCTTGACGACGTTCGCCTGGAATTATCCAATGGAATGACCACGCTAATCGGCCCGATGACCGCGGGAAAGACGACATTGATGCGCGTCGTCGCCGGATTGTTACCGCCGGATTCGGGCCGGGTCGTGGTCAACGGAAAAGACGTCACCGCCATTTCGGTGCGAAAACGCTCGGTCGCCTTCGTCTACCAGCAATTCACCAATTACCCGTCGCTGACCGTCTACGAGAACATCGCCTCTCCGCTCCGGCTCGACCCGAGATTCCGCCGTGACGGGATCGACCGGCGGGTGCGCGAGGTGGCGGAGCTCATGGGCATCGCGGCGTTCCTCGATCGCAGACCCAGCGAGCTGTCGGGCGGCCAGCAGCAGCGCACCGCCATCGCCCGCGCGCTGGCCCGCCCCGTGGACGTGCTGCTCCTCGACGAACCCCTGGCCAACCTTGACTTCAAGCTCCGCGAACAGTTACGCGCCGACCTGAAGACCATGTTCGCGGACTCCCCCGGCGTGGTCCTCTACTCCACGGCGGACCCGAACGAGGCGCTCACGTTCGCCGCGCCGACAGTGGTCCTGGGCGAAGGCAGGGTCCAGCACATCGGCGACGTGGCCGAGATGTACGCCCACCCGCCCACGCTGGCCGTCGCGGCCACGCTCAGCGACCCGCCGCTCAACCTGCTGCCCGGCGTCGTACGCGACGGCAGGATCGAATGCCTCGGCACCTCCTTCCCCGCGCCCCGCGCGCACGCCTCCGGGCGCAACGTCATGCTCGGCGTCCGCCCCCACCAGGTGAGCATCGAACGCAACGGCCCCGGCTCGCTGGAACTGCCGGCCGAGATCAGGCTGGCCGAGGTGACGGGCAGCGCGACGTTCCTGCACCTGCTCCTGCAGGGGCGGGTCCACCTGGTCGCCCACCTGCCGGGCACCCAGCTCTTCACCCCGGGCGAGACCACGGTCGCGTACGTGAACCCGGCACACGTCTTCGTCTTCGACGAGGACGGCGGCCGCCTGCTCGCCACCAGCGCCGCGGAGGTCGACCTGCATGGCTGACATCCGGCTGGAAGGCGTGGGCCACAGCTACGACGGCGGCCGGACCTGGGCCGTCAAGCCGATGACCTGGACCTGGCAGAGCTCCAGGGCGTACGCGCTGCTGGGCCCGAGCGGCTGCGGCAAGACCACACTCCTGAACATCATCTCCGGCCTGATCACGCCCACGGTGGGCCGGATCTTCTTCGACGACCGCGACGTCACCGACGTGCCCACCGCGGGCCGCAACATCGCGCAGGTCTTCCAGTTCCCAGTCCTGTACGAGGAAATGTCGGTATACGACAATCTGGCCTTCCCCCTCCGCAACCGGAAATATCCGGCGAAGGAGATCGACGAGCGCGTCCGCCAGGTCGCCCGGCTCCTCGGCCTGGAAGACCTGCTCCGCCGCAGGTCACGCCGCCTGGACCCGGGCCGCCAGCAGATCGTCAGCCTGGGTCGCGGCCTGGTGCGCTCCCAGGTGGCGGCGGTGCTGCTGGACGAGCCGCTCACCGTGGTCGACCCGGCGCTGAAGTGGACGTTGCGCAGCAAGCTCAAGGAGATCCACCGCGACACGGGCCACACGCTGATCTACGTCACGCACGACCAGACCGAGGCGCTGACGTTCGCCGACGAGGTCGTGGTGGTCAACGACGGGGCGATCGTGCAGGCGGGCGAGCCGGCCGAACTGTTCCTGTCGCCGGCGCACGAGTTCGTGGGGCACTTCATCGGCTCCCCTGGCATGAACATGCTGCCCGCCGAGATCGTCGGCGACGTCGTACGCGTCGGGCAGGCGGACGTGGGCCTGGTCACCGGCGACGTGCCGCCCGGGCCGGTCAGGATCGGGGTACGGCCCGAGTTCGTGCAGATCACCGGCGGCCGCAGCTCTCCTGGGGTGGCGGCCCGGGTGACCGGGATCGACCGCATGGGCGCCTACGACCTGGTGCACGCCCTGGTCGGCGAGCACACCGTGACCGCCAAGACCGAGGCGGGATCGCCCTACGCGCCCGAGTCGGTGGAGTTCCTGCACTTCCCGGCGGACCGCACGTTCCTGTTCCGCGACCAGGTCAGGTGCGGCTCACTCGCGCCGCTGAACGGAAGGGGTACGGCGTGACAGAGGTCCAGGAGGAGCCGCGGGCCGACCTGAAGCGTAAGGACAACCGGGCCTGGTGGCTGGTGCTGCCGGTGGTCGTGTCGGTGGCGTTCACGGCCGTGATCCCGCTGATGACCGTGGTCAACTTCTCCGTGCAGGACGTCTTCAGTCCCAGCGACCGTATCTTCGTCGGCCTGGAGTGGTTCCGCTCGATCTCGCGCGATCCCGAGGTGCGCTCGGCGTTCGTGCGCACGCTGCTGTTCTCGGCTCAGGTGCTGCTGCTGGAGATCCCCCTGGGAGTGGCGCTCGCGGTGTCGATGCCGCGCCGCGGCGTGCAGGTGTCGGTGGCGCTGGTGCTGGTGGCGCTGCCGCTGCTCATCCCGTGGAACGTGGTGGGCACGATCTGGCAGATCTTCGCCCGCGGCGACATCGGCCTGGGCGGCTGGACGATCAACAACGTCCTGGGCATCAACTTCAACTACACGCTGGACTCCACGGACGCCTGGATCACGGTCCTGCTCATGGACATCTGGCACTGGACGCCGCTGGTGGCGCTGCTGGCGTACGCGGGGCTGCGCTCGATCCCCGAGCCGTACTTCCGGGCCGCGCAGATCGACGGCGCGTCCGCGTGGGCCACGTTCCGCCACATCCAGTTGCCCAGGCTGCGCGGGGTGCTGACGATCGCGATCCTGCTCAGGTTCATGGACAGCTTCATGATCTACACCGAGCCGTTCGTGGTGACGGGCGGCGGGCCGGGGAACGCGACGTCGTTCCTCAGCATCCTGCTGTCGAAGATCGCGGTCGGGCAGTTCGACCTGGGCCCGGCGGGCGCGTTCTCGCTGCTCTACTTCCTGATCGTGCAGATCCTCTGCTACGTCTTCTTCACCGTGCTGACCAGGTCGGGGAGGTGACCTGATGGCCAGGCACACCGGGCGGCGGCTGCCCTGGGCGCGGACGGTCTTCTGGCTTTACGTGGCGACGCTGATGTTGCCCGTGCTGTGGATGTTCCTCATGTCGATCCGGCCGAACGAGGACATCCTCGGCAGCTTCTCGCTCATCCCGCAGCGCGTGACGTTCGACAACTACGCCACTTTCTTCTCCGACTCGGCCTGGTATTCGAGCTATCTGAACTCCATCGTCTACACCTCGATGAACGCCGTGATGTCGCTCGTCGTTGCGTTGCCGGCGGCGTACGCGTTCTCGCGATTCCGTTTCGCCGGGGACAAGCACCTGTTCTTCTGGCTCCTGACGAACCGCATGGCGCCGCCGGCGGTGTTCCTGCTGCCGTTTTTCCAGATTTATCAGAGCGTCGGGCTCTTCGACACGCACCTCGGTGTCGCCATAGCTCACATGCTCTTCAACGTCCCGCTCGCCGTGTGGATACTCGAGGGTTTCATGTCGGGAATCCCGCGGGAAATCGACGAGACGGCCGCGATCGACGGCTATTCACTTCCCCGTTTCTTCATCCGCATATTCCTGCCGATGATCCGCTCCGCGATCGGCGTCACGCTGTTCTTCTGCTTCATGTTCAGCTGGGTCGAGCTGCTGATCGCCAGGACCATCACCTCGGTGAACGCCAAGCCGATCGCCGCGACCATGACCAGGACGGTGAGCGCGGCCGGAGTCGACTGGGGCCTGCTGGCCACGGCGGGTGTGCTCACCATCGTCCCGGGCGCGATCGTCATCTGGTTCGTCCGCAACTACATAGCGAAGGGCTTCACCATGGGGAGGGTTTAGGGATGCTCGAGTGGATGGTCTGGACCGCCCCCACGGCCCTGGTGTTCGCCGGGCTGGCCCTGCTGCTGGTCGTGATGGCGGTCTGGGCCCGCGTCTCCCCTCCCGTGGCCAGGCGAGGCTTCCTGCGCATCGAGACCGATCGTGGCGACCGGCTCTACATCGGCCTGATCAGTGCCGCCGTCGTGCTGGCGGCCTGGATAGCTGTCACCGACCTGTCCATGTGGCTCGCGCTCGGCTGCGCGCTGCTGGTGGCGGTCGTGATCGGGATATGGGGCTAACAGAGGAGGAGCCAAACGATGAGTCATCGGGCAGGCAGGTCCGCGACGGTAGGTCTGGTCGCGCTCGTCCTGATAGCGGCCGGCTGCACGCAGGGCGCGAAGAAGCCCGCGAGCGATTTCAAGGAGTCCGACGGCAAGGCCGCGGCGCAGCGGTGGGTGACGGAGGAGTTCACGCCGAGCACCCTGTCCAAGGACCAGCAGTTGGCGGAGATGGACTGGTTCATCAAGGCCGCGGCGCCGTACCGGGGCATGGAGATCAACGTGGTCTCCGAGACGATCACCACTCACGAGTACGAGTCCCAGACGCTGGCCAAGGCGTTCGCCGAGATCACCGGGATCAAGATCAAGCACGATCTGATCCAGGAGGGTGACGTCATCGAGAAGCTCCAGACCCAGATCCAGGGCAACCAGAACATCTACGACGCGTACGTCAACGACTCCGACCTCATCGGCACCCACTCCCGCGGCAACTACGTCTTCCCGCTGTCCGACTACATGGCAGGCGAGGGCAAGAACGTCACCTCGCCCACGCTCGACCTGAACGACTTCATCGGCATCAGCTTCACCACCGGCCCGGACAAGAAGATCTACCAGCTGCCCGACCAGCAGTTCGCCAACCTGTACTGGTTCCGTTACGACTGGTTCACCGATCCGGAGATCAAGAAGCAGTTCAAGGCCGCGTACGGGTACGACCTGGGCGTCCCGGTCAACTGGGCGGCTTATGAGGACATCGCCGACTTCTTCACCAACAAGGTCAACGGCAACGGGACCATCGACGGCAAGAAGGTCTACGGCCACATGGACTACGGCAGGAAGGACCCGTCGCTGGGCTGGCGCTTCACCGACGCCTGGCTGTCCATGGCGGGCAACGGCGACCCCGGCATCCCCAACGGCCTACCAGTGGACGAATGGGGCATCAGGGTCGAGAACTGCCGCCCGGTCGGCTCGTCGGTCACCCGCGGCGGCGACGTCAACGGCCCCGCGGCGGTCTACTCGCTCACCAAGTACGTGGACTGGCTCAAGAAGTACGCGCCCAGAGAGGCCGCGGGCATGAACTTCAGCGAGGCCGGCCCGGTGCCCGCCCAGGGCAACATCGCCCAGCAGGTCTTCTGGTACACGTCGTTCACGGCCGACATGACCAAGCCTGGGCTGCCCGTCGTCAACAGCGACGGCACGCCGAAGTGGCGCATCGCGCCGAGCCCGCACGGCGCCTACTGGAAGCAGGGCAACAAGCTCGGCTACCAGGACGCCGGCTCGTGGACGCTGCTCAGGAACACGCCGCAGGACCGCAGGGCGGCGGCCTGGCTGTACGCGCAGTTCGTCACGTCGAAGTCGGTGTCGTTGAAGAAGTCGATCAAGGGGCTGACGTTCATCCGCGACTCCGACATCAGGAGCGACTACTTCTCGGAGAACTCCAAGAAGTACGGCGGGCTCATCGAGTTCTACGCCTCGCCGGCCCGCAAGCAGTGGACCCCGACCGGGACGAACGTGCCCGACTATCCCAAGCTCGCCCAGCTCTGGTGGCAGAACGTGGCCACCGCGGTGACCGGCGAGACGACGGCCCAGCAGTCCATGGACAACCTGGCCAAGCAGCAGGACGAGATCCTGTCCCGGCTGGAACGGCGCGGCTACGGCGGCAACTGCGCGCCGAAGCTGAACCCCGAGCGCCCCGCCCAGTACTGGTTCGACCAGCCGGGCGCACCCGCGCCGAAGCTGGCCGACGAGCGCGGCAAGCCGGAGACGCTCGACTACGACAAGCTCATCGCCACGTGGAAGTCGGGTAACTGAGCCGAAAACACGGGGCGCCGCCGCCCGGGGCAGGTCCGGGCGGCGGCCGTCTCTCCTATTCCTTCAGGTGCCGGGCCAGCCAGTCGAAGGCCCGCTCCTGCATGGGCACGTCGAAGCTGTGCGGCACGTCGGCCCACACCGCCTCATAGGCGCCGGGGGCGTCTCGGTAACGCTCCTCGATCATGGCGTGCGCCCGGCGCATGCCCGGCTCGGGGAACAGCTCGTCGCGCAGGGCGTACTGCACCATGAGCGGCTCGGGCGAGCGGGCGGCCACCAGGTCGGGCCAGTCGCCGAGGCGCGGCAGCCCTGGCGGCCAGAGCATCCACGTGTGCTTCTCGACGTACCCGTCGAGCATGTCACGGAAGGACGAGACCATCGCGGTGACGACCACGGCCCGGATGTCCGGGTCGAACGCGCCCAGGAGCGCGGCTCGCAGCCCGCCTCCGGAGAGCCCGGCGCACCCGACCGGCCCGACGTCGGGCCGTGACCGGAGGTAGGCCGCCGCGGCGAGGTCCTCGCCCGCGGCCACGCCCGCGAAGGACGTGCCCAGCGCGGCGCAGTGCTTCGCGACCACGTGCTCGTGATCCCTGGCCGCCACGTCGTAAGGGCCGGGCTCGTCGACACCGAGCGGGAAGCGGCGGCTTCCCCAGGTGAGCACGTCGGGGGCCAGCACCACGAAGCCGCGCCGGGCCAGCTCGTTCGCGTACGCGCGACCGCCGTAGAGCCGCTCGCGGACCCTCAGCACCTCGGGGGAAGGTGCCGAGGGGCCGTCGGCGATCTTCTCCTTGCCGAACCACTTCATCCCGCCGTGGCAGTGCAGCGCCACCACCCCGGGCAGCGGCCCAGCCGCGTCCCGAGGGCGCAGCAGGTACGCGTGGGTGCGCGGCCCGAAGCCCACCGACCAGGAGAGCTCCTCCCCCGCGAGGTCGCCGTCCGTCCACGAGCGCTCGACCCGCACATCCTGAGCGGCGAGGTCGAGCACCCCCATGGCGGCACGCGCGGCCGAGCGCAGCTCGGGCCCGGGGAGAGACGGATAGACCCCGAGCTGCGCGGCGGTGATGCCGGCCAGCTCAGCGAACACGCGTGCCCTCGTCGACGAGGTGCACGGGCTCGCCGCTCGCGGCCGAGACGTTGGCCGCGTGGCCCGTCAGCACGCTGCGGATCCCGTCGCGGTAGCCGGCCTGCCGCTTCAGCGGGTCGTCGCCCGCCCCGCGGAAGACGTCGTTCAGCAGCAGGCGGTCACCGCCGCCGTGCCCGCCGGCGCCGGTCTCGATCGGCACCTCCTCCGGCTCGCTCCACTGGCGGTGCAGGGTGAGCTTCTCCCACGAGTCGGCCTTGTGCTGCTTGGAGGCGGCACTCGGGTCGATGGCCGCGTGCGGCGGGGTCCACGCCCGCTCGACCACCTCCAGCTCCAGCCGCCCGGCCGTGCCGTTGAACGCCACCCGGTAGCCCTCGAAGGGCGCGTAGGCGTTGAGCGAGTAGGTCAGCACGGACCCGTTGGTGTAACGGACCATCACCGACATGGTGTCGTCGATGGTGATCCCGTCGCCGAAGACGTCCTGGTCGCGGATGTAGCCGTCCTCGTGCTCGGCGTCCAGGTAGAGCCGCTTGAGCCGGTCGTCCTTGGAGATGTCCAGGATGAACGGATCCGTACCGAGTCCAGGGGCGCCCTGGCCGCGCGTGGGACGGTCGGACAGGCCGCGCTCGCGCGCGTTCTCCGAGCCGTAGAAGCGCAGGTCGGCCTGGGCGAAGACGGTCTGGGGAGCGGCGGCGAGCCACCAGTTGACCAGGTCGAAGTGGTGGGTGGACTTGTGGACGAGCAGCCCGCCCGAGTTGATCCGCTCGCGGTGCCAGCGGCGGAAGTAGTCGGCGCCGTGGATGGTGTCGAGCGTCCACTCGAAGTGCACGGACGTGACCCTGCCGATCGCGCCCTCCTGCAGCAGGCGGCGGACGGCCGAGTTACGCGGCGAGTACCGGTAGTTGAACGTGACGACCAGCTTACCGGTGCTGCGCTCGGCCGCCTCCGCGATGGCCGCGCAGCTCTCGGCGTCGACGGTGAGCGGCTTCTCCACGATGACGTCGCGCCCCGCGTCGAGCGCCGCGCACACGTACCGGGCGTGCGTGGCGTCGACGGTGGTGACGATGACCGCGTCGGCGAGCTCGAGCACCTTGTCGAACTCATCTGGCGTGAAACTCGGCACCTCGTGACCGATCCGCTCGACGTAATAGTCCATGCGGGTCCGGTTCGTGTCGCACAGGGCGGCGATGATGCCGGCGTCGCGCCACTCCCCGAGCAGCGCGTCGACGTACATCTGTGCGCGGTGCCCGAGCCCGACGAACGCGTACTTCATGTCTCTCCTTTTAACCTGCGATCGAGGCGTTGACCTCGGTGATGAACTTCTGTGCGGCGTCGTCAGGGGTCATCCGGCCGAACATGACCTCCTCCGAGTACCGCGTGAGGATGTCTTCTGTGGCGCTGGAGCCCTTCGGCGGGGCGGCGGGCGGGTCGGCCAGCTCGCCCTTGACCTTGTCGAGGAACGCGAGCGTCTTCTTGTCCGCGTCGGGCAGCTTGTCCTTGACCGCCGCCAGCACCTTGGAGCTGGCCGGCAGGCCGCGGTCGCTGAGGATGATCTGGCCCGCCTCCGGGTCATTGATCATGAAGTCGATGAACTTGGCGGCCTCGGCCGCGTGCTCGGACTTCGACGAGGCGGTGTAGAACATCGCGGGCTGCAGGAACATGCCACCGGTGGTGGCACCCTGGATCTTCGGCATCCGCAGCAGGTCCAGGTCCTTACCCGACGCCTTGGCGGCCGCGCCGAGCTGGTTGCTCCACCACATGCCCATCGCGCCGGTGTTGGTGCCGAGCAGCGACTGGTCGATGCTGGTCGCGCCGATCTCGGAGCTCTTGGCGGCGTCAGGAGCGCCCTTGGTCTTGATCAGGTTCTGCATGATGGCCCACCAGTCCTTGATCGTCTGGGGGGACACGCCGAGCTTGTTGCCCTGGTAGAACGACTCGCCCTTCTGCGCGGCGTAGATCTGGAGGTAGGCGGGGTTCCAGCTCAGCTGCGTCCCGGTGACCTTGCCGCCGCCCTTGGCAGTGATCTTCGATGCCAGGGCGACGTAGTCGTCCCAGCTCCACGTGGAGTCGTCGGGTAGCTTCTGCCCGCTGCCCTCGACCAGGGAGGGGTTGACGAGCAGGGAGAAGGCGTTGACGCCGGTGGGGATGGCGTACTGCTTGTTGTCGATGGCTCCGGAGGCCAGCACCTTGGCGTCGATGTCGGCGGTGTTGACCTTGCTGGCCAGGTCGGCCAGCGTGCCCCGGTCGGCGTACTCGCGCAGGCCGCGGATCTCGAGGGTGATGACGTCGGGCGCGTCACTGGCCGCGACCTTCGTGGACAGCGTCTCGTAGTAGCTGGCCCAGTCGGAGAACTCGCCCTCGATGTCGATGTTCGGGTTCTTCGCCTCGAACTTCTTGATCGCCTCTTCGGTCATCTTCTGCCGAGCGTCGCTACCCCAGTAGGAGAAGCGCAGCTTGACCTTGCCATCGGCGCTTTCGCCGCCGCTGCCGCTGCCGCAGGCCGCGGTGACCGCCAGCACAGCGGTGGCGAGCAATGCCGCCGACCACATCTTCTTGCCAGAGCTCACGGCTCTACCTCCTAGGGGTCTTCTTTGTCGGGGGGTGATGGAGGAACTACTTCAGCCCCGTGGTGGCCACGCCACGGATGAGGTATTTCTGACCGGCCAGGAAAAAGCCGAAAATCGGGCCGAGCGCGATGATCGACATGGCGAACATGGGGCCCCATGACGAGTCACTGCTGGCGTCCAGGAACGTGCGCAGCGCGACCGGGACAGTGAAGTTGTCCGGGTTGTTGAGGTAAAGGAGTTGGCTCAGGAAGTCGTTCCACGTCCAGATGAACGTGAAGATCGCGGTCGTGGCCAGCGCCGGCATGCAGAGCGGTATGACCACCCTGATGAAGATGCGCCAATAGCCCGCTCCGTCGATCTCGGCCGCCTCGTCCAGTTCCCTGGGCAGCGTACGGATGAACTGCACCATAAGGAAGACGAAGAACGCGTCCGTCGCCAGCACCTTGGGCATCACCAGTGGCCAGATCGTGTTGATCAGGTCGAGCTTCGAGAACATGATGTACTGCGGCACGATCACCACGTGGTGCGGCAGCATGATCGTGCCCAGCATGATCGCGAACCAGAACTTCTTCAGCGGGAAGTTCAGCCGGGCGAAGGCGTAGGCCGCCAGCGAGCAGGCCACGAGGTTCGCCACCACTGACAGCGCCGTGACCACCGCGGAGTTCCACAGGTAGTAGCCGAAGGGGTGCTTCAGCGCGCTCCAGCCCTGGCTGTAGTTCTCGAACGTGACCTTGCTGGGCCACAGCCCGGGCTCCCGGAAGATCAGCTCTTCCGGCTTGAGCGAGCTGGAGATCATCCACAACAGCGGATAGAGCATGACCAGGCCGAAGCCGATCAGCAGGATGTGCTTGACCACCCGTCCGCCCTTGAGGGGGCGGAACAGCACCGGGACCGGCCTACTTGGTGTCGCCATAGAAGACCCAATACTTAGACGCGAGGAAGTTCACTCCGGTCAGGGCGGCGATGATGAGCAGCAGGACCCACGCCATCGCCGCCGCGTAGCCCATGTCGAAGCTCTTGAACCCCTTCAGGTAGAGATAGAGCGTGTAGAAGAGGGTCGAGTCGGCCGGGCCGCCCTTGCCGCCACTGACGATGAACGCCTGCGTGAACGACTGGAACGACTTGATGACCTCGAGCACGAGGTTGAAGAAGATGATCGGCGTCAGCAGCGGCAGCGTGATCGAGCGGAACTGGCGCAAGGAGCCGGCGCCGTCCACCGCCGCCGCCTCGTAGTAGCTGCTGGGGATCTGGCGCAACCCGGCGAGGAAGATGATCATCGGGGCGCCGAACGTCCACACGTGCAGGAGGATCAGCGTGCCCAGCGCGGTGTCCGGGTCGCCGATCCAGCCAGGACCCTGGATGCCGAAGATCGACAGCACCGCGTTGACCAGGCCGTCGGCGCCGAAGACCTTGCGCCAGAGGATCGCGATCGCGACGCTGCCGCCGAGCAGCGAGGGCAGGTAGAAGATCGAGCGGTAGAACGACAGGCCGCGCAGCCCCCGGTCGAGCACCAGGGCCAGCGCCAGCGCGAAGGCCAGCTGCAGCGGGACCGAGACGACCACGTAGATCGTGGTCACCTTCAGCGAGGCCAGAAACCTCGGGTCGTCGGTGAACATCTTGACGTAGTTGTCGAAACCGACCCACTTGGCTTCCTGCAGCAAGCTGTAGTCAGTGAACGACAGGTAGAGCGAGGCGAAGATCGGGCCGATCGTGATGACGAGCAGGCCGACGAACCAGGGCGCCAGGAACAGGTAGGCGGCCCTCGCCTCACGGCGGGCACGTAGCGAGGAGCGGCGTCCGCCTGGTGTGGGCTGGATGGCCGTCTCCGGGGTCTTCACCGCCACCGAGTCAGCCATGACGGAACTCATTCGTCATTCACGGACCTTCCGGCGAGATGTGAATGGATAGCGCTTTCCTATAGCTGGCGGGAAAGTTACGTCAACCCTTTGCAGGCGTTACATAGCCGTTACCGATATATCGTTACAGCGTTTGCCCAGCTAGCGTGCTCGCCCGGCGGATAAGTCAGACGAATTTGGTGCTCGATTAGTACAACCGTTTGCAGCAGGCAGGCTATCGTGGTGGTGCGGTGGAATCCCTGATCACCAGGCGCGTATCCAGCGAGGTGGTGGCCGTGACCTCCTGGATGAGGAGGTCCACCGCGAGCCTGCCTGCCGCGGCGGTCGGCATGGCGACCGTGGTGAGCTTGGGGCGGCTCAGCCGTCCAGGGACGATGTCGTCGATCCCCACGACGCTGACGTCCTCAGGCACGCTCAGCCCGAGGTCGCCGAGGCCCTCGATGAGCCCGATCGCCACCAGGTCGTTGTAGGCGAGCACGCCGGTCGCCCCGGAGTCCCGGACCTTGCCCGCGGCGGCGAACCCGCCCCGCTCTGTGGGCGCGTTGGGGCCGATGACGAGCAACTCGACGCTGTCCACCTGTTCGGCGGCCGTACGGATCTCCGCGCTCGTCCACGAGCCGGCCGGCCCAGACACCAGCGCCACGCGGCGGTGCCCGAGCCCGGCCAGGTGCTCGACCGCCAGCCTGGCGCCGCTGCCGACGTCCATCAGCACCGTGGCGGCGCCGCGCAGCCGCCGGTTGATCACCACGAACGGCACCCGCTCGGCCAGCCGTTCGAGCGCCTTGTTGGACGACCGGGGGCTGCACAGCACCAGGCCGTCCACCTGTTTGGAGAACGCCTGCACCAGCTCCTCCTCGGCGGCCGCCTCCTCGTCGGTGTCGGCCACGAACAGGTGGTAGTCACGCTGCCTGGCCGCCGCGTGGGCCGCCTTGATCAGCGGCGGGAAGAACGGATTGGCGATGTCGGCCACGATCAGGCCGAGGTTGTGGGTGCGGCCGGTCGTGAGCGCCCTGGCCGCCCGGTTGGGGCGGTATCCCAGCTCCTCGGCCACCGTCAGCACCCTGGTGCGAGTGGCCGCGTTCACCATGTGCGGCGCGGAGAACGTCCTCGACACGGTCGATACATGCACGCCGGAGGCCCGGGCCACATCACGAATCGTCACTGTCACAGTCGCCCACCCTAACGCAACCGCTTGCAGAATCCCTGAGTACGATGAAAGCGCTTGCCGAGCGAGATCACTGGGAAGAACCCTGCTCGTACAGGGGTTAGGAAATCACTACTTGACGCCCTGCCCTCGGTGACACAAAGGTTTAGTGCAACTGTTTGCAGTCTTGAAGGAGCCTCCCACGGTGAGCAGAGTCCTCGTCACCGGAAGTGCAGGACGCCTCGGCCGCAGCGTGGTCAGCACGCTCGCGGCGGCCGGGCACGAGGTCGTCGGCGTGGACCGAGCGCCGGGCACGCCGGCCGAGGCCGCGGCCACCCTGCCTGCCGACCTCACGGATACGGGCGAGGCGTTCGAGGTGATCGCCAGGTTCCGGCCCGAGTCCGTGATCCATCTCGCCGCCATCGCGACCCCGTTCAGCTATCCGGAGTCCGTGATCTACAAGGTCAACACACAGCTCGCGTTCAACGTCTGTGAGGCCTCCGTGGCGCTGGGCGTGCGGGGTGTGGTGGTGGCCAGCAGCCCGACGGTGATCGGGTACGGCGCCCCGGGCGGCTGGGCGCCCGCCTACCTGCCGATCGACGAAGAGCACCCGGTACGCCCGTGGAACGCGTACAACCTGTCCAAGGTCGTGGCCGAGCAGACCATGAAGGCGTTCGCGGTGGCCGGGACGACCAAGATGGCCGCGGTGCGGCCGTGCTTCGTCATCCCGCCCGAGGAGTGGGCGGGCGCGCCCACGCAGTCCGGGCACACCGTGCAGGAGCGGCTGGACCGCCCGGAGCTGGGCGGGGTCTCGCTGTTCAACTACATCGACTCCCGCGACGCCGCCGACATGATCGCCGTGCTGGCCGAGGCGCTGCCCGAGCTGCCGAACGGCGAGGTCTTCTTCGCCGGTGCCGCGGACGCGCTGGCCAGGAAGCCTCTCGCCGACCTGCTGCCCCAGGTCGTGCCCGGCACGGAGCCGTTCGCGGCCGGGCTCACCGGCACCACCCCCGCTTTCTCGACGACCAAGGCACAGCGCCTGCTCGGCTGGCAGCCCAAGCGGAGCTGGCGCACTGAACTGAAGGAATCTGAATGAATCTGAGCGGTGTGCTGTTCTTCCCCGTGACCCCCTTCGACGCCGACGGCAGGCTCGCCGAGGAGGTGCTGGCCGAGCACATCCGGCAGGGCATGGAGCACGGTCCCGGCGGCGTGTTCGTGGCGTGCGGCACCGGCGAGTTCTCCGCGCTGTCGGAGTCGGAGCACGCGC